>JAGLEG010000366.1 GCA_023145185.1 Thermoplasmata archaeon | reverse complement strand
GTTCTTGTTTATATCCGCTATCTGGATGTATTTGGTGAGGGTCAGGGAGTAATGGGGCCACATTGTCAGTTTGAGGAACTGGTCATAATCGTCCCCATCAACAGTAAGGGTAACGTTGACTATGTCGGGTATGTGGTAGATATAATGTTCAAAGCTGCCACTCTTCCCCCCCACGGAGCACTTGATCTCATAATCTCCGTTCCCAACGACGAAATCACGATAGGGGATCCTCACATTTTCCTTGCCATCTGTGATATCCACCGAACTGGAGTGCTCCAGCTTTCCATTGTAGAAAATATCCACGGTGCCGGAACCCTCGAACTCCCTCACGCCTACAGGGGTCACGAACAGCCTGAACATCACCCCCTCGATATTGTCATCCTCCTTGTACTCCTCACCGAAGATCACACTGACATCCTTCACCTCGCCAGCGCCGTAGAAGAAGTAGAAACCTGATATCGAAAGGAGCAGGACAACGACCACAATGGCTATCACGGGGCCGGCGGTGATCCTCCTACCTTGATACTCCTCCTCGTACTCCTCCATCGGCTGGACATCCTTGATATCATCCGCGGCCATATCGCTCACCACTTTCCAAACCCCGTTGGCAAGATAAAAGCTTTGCTGAACAACATCGGGTCATTTACGGTCCCGAAATGACCTCACCACCGCAAGCAGGGCGATGGGTGACAGGAGGGCCAATCCTATCGCCGCTGTCCCGAAGATGGTGCCCATCTCGTAAAATGGGACCGCCGCGATGTCCGGGATCAACGATCTCCAGGAGAACGCGATGTAGGCCAGCCCTGAGCCCACCCCCACAAAGAATATCGTGGAGATCAGCTGCCTTGCGAAGAGGTTGCTCCCCTGCACACCGATCCGGTCATACTTGTAGGACCAGTGGAAGGTCTCCACAAAGCCGAACAGGGTCAGTGCGGTGATCAGGGAAAGAAGAGGGACCTGCCTCGGGACCGATACCGACTGTGCCTGCAGATATATCATGCACGCCAGGGGAACCATGATCGATCCAAGAATGGCCAGAGAGAAAACCTCCTTCGACCTGGCCATGATCGAATATGAGCCCAGGAACGTGGGGGCCGCCATGAATATCCCGAACATCGCCACGAACCACGCCCTTATCAGGCCGCTGTTCAGGACCCGGTCCTGCAGGTCGCCCTCGCCGAGGGCGACGGATATGAGGATCGAAGATCCAAGCCAGAGCACCAGGCCAACTCCAAGCTTGTTCATCGGGTTCTTGATCCGTTTCCTCAGAACTTCCCCGAACCGATAGTACAAAAGCCCGCTCGCAGCCCCCAGAAGGGCCCACCCGATATAGGGCACCCTCAGGCCCTCGTATATCCAGGTGGAGATATCCATGAATATGGGGAACATCTGCCAGATGCATATTGCATATCCTCCAAGGAAGAGAAAGGGAAGAAAACGTATCCTCAATCCCATGAGAGCACCTCCTGAACTGCCCACAGAACGTCCTTTTCCGGAGGCCAATCAAGCACCCTGGCTCCCATGCTCCTGAGATCATCGATCAAATTGATCCTTGAAAGTTTTTTAAGGAGATATCTGGGCGTGATCATACCCTTGAGCACGCTCCTTTCGAACTCGACCCCCGAGGGGGACACGATAACGACGTTATGCCCACGTGCAAGCAGTTTCTTGACCGCCTCCTTGACGGTGGGGTCCTCGGACAGGGGGGAGAGCACGATCACCCTGGAATCAGGGGGAATGTATGAAAGTGAATAGTTGACCGTTGCCCCCAGCGTATGATATCCTGAAGGTGTGATGTCGGTCAGGGAGTGGAGCAGTTTCGTCAGGTGGTTGGTACCTCCCCCGGTTTTGAGAACATTGACAGATGAGCTGTAGTTGATCAGGCCCACCCTGTTCGAGGTGGTGAGGTAGAGGTCTCCAAGCGAGGCGCAGAACCTGATAGACCTCTCGAGGGGGTTCTCGATCATCGTCCCCGCCCTGGTGACCATCCTCGAATCGAGTATGAACATCAGATCGGTCACCGATTCCGCCTCGTACTGGTTCACCTTGAGCTTTCGGGTCCTAGCGTACGCCTTCCAGTTTATCGTATGGAACGGGTCGGTGGTCACGTAGTCGCGGATGGAGTAGAACTCCTTTCCGGGCCCAACCCGCCTAAGGTGCATATCGCCTGGCCTCTGTTTATTGGGGCCTTTCAGCATCTGCCTCATATCTGACGAGGCCCTCCCGGGAAATGTTGTGATCCTCCTCTTCTCCCCGTATTCCCCCTCACGGTACCAGAACCACAACGGGTCCCACCTCCTCACGTGCGTGGGCCCAATATCGTGATATCCCCTCAGTGGGGATCCGAAGGTGTG
>JAGLEG010000365.1 GCA_023145185.1 Thermoplasmata archaeon | reverse complement strand
TATCCTCCCAGACGGCGCCTTTCCTGTCCGACATGTTCAACGTCACGACAAAGGTCCCGTTATCGTTGTACTGATGGTCAACGTACGGATTGCTCTCCGGGGGTGATCCGTCACCGAAATCCCAGGTAAGTCCGTAGAGGTCATCAAGAGGTGATGTGGACTGCTTATCGTCCATGTAGAATATTCCGTCGGGATCATATGATTCCGTGGTGTCAAAGGACATGTGAGTGCGGGTGTAGAGTTTGTAGGTGTTCTTGTCGATCCATTCGTCGGCTGTTATTGTAACCTCACCGATAGGTGCCCTGTTCTCGGGAGTTATCCTTATCTCGGTTGTATCATCAGCCGCAAATTCACCGTCCGATACCGTGAGCCTGACAACATATTTGCCGGCTGCCATATAGGTGTGCTCCACTATCCGGCCTGTATCGGTCTTTGAGCCGTCGCCGAAATCCCACAGATAGTTGAGATTGTCCACGTACCGGGAATCCCTCTTGCCGTCGTTGTTGGGATCGTCATTGGCATCGTAAGACCCCACTCCGTCAAAGACAACCACCATACCCTCTTCGATCTCATCTGCTCCAGGCAAGGGCATTATCGGGCCAGCGTCTGCGGTCGGTGCGAGGTTGATATAGACCGGGAACGGAATTGATTCGATCTGCTCCCTGCCATCCCAGACCCACAACTTGACCGGCCAGAACGCCTCCTCTTCGGATTTCGCGCCACGACTGTACCATACTTTATCCGCCTCGGAGGTAAAGGACCAGGGGGTCTCCGTTGAGTCTCCCCATGTCCACCTGAACTTCAATGGATAATCTGGCATAAGGTCATCATCCTCATCCCATCCGGGGAGGCCGACATAGTATCCGTCACCCTCCTCCTCACTCTCGGGGATGAACACATCGGGATCATACGATAACGAGCCGTTGAAATACACGGTCCTGCCATTTGACGATTCCATGCTTTCAAAGCTCCAGTCCAGTGGTGGGTTATGGCTCGCCCTGATCACCGGAACCGGATCCTCATTATCTATCACGTGAACGATGTAGTTCTTGGTAGTTGACATCGTATTGAGCTCAAGCGGATCTCCGTCATACACGGTTAGCGATATGTTCCAATCGCCCACCTCATCGAAGGGCTGAACCACCCTGGGGGTGAGCGGGATCTCATTTATGACCCCTGATGGGCTCTCGAACTTCCACACATACCTGAGCTCCGAGTTCGGATCTGGATCATAGGCCCATCCGTTGAACTCAACGTCCTGGTTCTCCAGTATGTACGTCTCCTTACCTGCATATTCAACAGGTGTCTGGGGATTCACATTGATGGATACCGTGGGAGCGTTCTGTGATTTGTAGACAAGCACCTTGATCGTATGCGTATCCTGAAGCATATCCCTATCCTGTACGGTCAAAGTGACGTTAACGACGAGCCACTGATCCTCTGCAGATAGGGTCGAGTCCACGCTGGGCAGCCTGAACTTGTGAACGAAGATCGGACTGTTCTGCCAGCCAGATGCCATGGGGACGCGATAATCGAGCCCGTTTATACTGGTCTGACCCTCCCATTTGTACTTCAGGGTATCTGTCTCACCGAAATCCTCCTCTGTATCGGGAGGGAAGTCGTCGTCGATATTGAAGTTCCCATCTCCGTCATCCGGCCCCGGCCAGTCCGGGTGTCCGTATCCTAAACCATCCAGGCCCACATCATCCTGCGGGTCGTATGATTTGGATGCGTCAAAGGTGACCAGGTCCCCCTCCTTTATCTGGGGGTACTCATCGTCGAAGATAGGGTCCTGATAGTAGGTATCGAACTTATCCCTGCCATCGATGCTGTTATCCCTGTTCTCGGGGAAGCCCATATCAATGCCAGTATCCGCTGAAGGAAGCTGGGCGGGATGCTTGTAGGGGATCGTAAGCCAGCTGAGCTTCTCGTTGAAACCGCAGTAGACGAGGAGGTCAACGGTCAGGTTATTGAGGTCGGATGGCTGGTTATCTGTCCTGTACAATACCACCCATATCCTGCCTTTGTCTATGTCACCGGGGATGTCAGCGAATCCATCGTCGTTGATGTCCATCCAGTATCCCACACCGTCCATGAACTCCTCTTCCTGCCTCTGGGTCAGGAACATCTCCTCTGCTTTGGTCACGTAGGGTTCAATGGTTCCCGTGGGGTCCATCGGATCATAAGGCGTATCCTCGTAATTGAAATCGTACCTCATGAGGCCCTCTATGGTCCCCTCCTGTTCCTTCCATTTGTAATCGCCATCCGTGTCAACGATGACCGACACGTGGATCTCCTTCAATGCTCCCAGGTTGGGATTGGTCCAAACGTCGCTTGGGAGCAATCCTACGGGGTTTACCGTGAAGTTCACGACGCCCATGTCTCCCATGGAATTATCGTACTGCGCAGTCCACTGCTGTCCGACCTTCGGATAGGAGAAGTTCATCGGATCGAACTGCGTCTGGGTGAGGTTGAGATCCTCCTTGCAGAGGCCGACCTCATCACCGTTGGTTGTGAAGTTGACATCATCCAACCACTGGTAATCCTCGGTCATGTTCTTGCACCTGAGCCAGAACTCCCTCTGGGGCCAATCCTCAAGATAGTTGGTCCAGTTATGCCATGGTTGGTTCTGTGGTTCGTTCGAATTTTCCAGATCCCATGTGGTATGGGGATCGTAGCCTTCGGTCTTCTGTCTCGGAAGTGTAGCTCTTGTCAGAACATCGTCCGCTCCATCACCCAGGACGACGCTGTCGTCCGAGGATATATCTATCACGGCGAATACGCCGACCGAGACCATCACAAAGGTCAAAATAAGGGCAAAAATACTACTGCGCATGGGTTTCCCTCCAAGTACTCGTACTGTGCGACTGTACCACTAGGTTCTTGGGTATAATGGACCGTGTAGATAAATCTTCCCTAATTGAGGGTTTTTCAGCTTCCATTCCAACTACCTCCTGACGATTCCGCCGGGTGGGCGGAGCACGGGATATTTCAAGCCCTGTGGTACAGGACAAACATACTATCAAACGGGAATTATTTAAGGGTTACCTATTCATGTGATGCGCGGGGTCGTTCGCCCAAACATCCATCAGCCTACTTGTTCTGAAGTTCAATGACCATCGTCTCGCATTGATCCGAGACCCCGATATATGTTTTCATCTTCCCCTCCGCCCTGACCTTCTCCGCATAGTTCAACATATCGAATATCTGGGATACATCCTTCCCATTGGAATGCATCTTCATCGCTACGTCGTAGACGAACTGGATCTTCTTGAAAGCCCCATCGACAGCCTCTGAAGGAACATCTTCCGGTTTCGGCTGGGACTCCAGCTGAGGAGACACTACGGCCTCTTTCTGCGGAGATGCTTTTTGTTCTCCCTCTGGTACGGGTGTTGAAGTTTTCTTCGGCTTATCCTGCTTGGGCTGAGGTGGTGTGGTCTCGGGCTTTGGTTCCGTGGACTCCTCTGGCACTTCCGTCTTGGGCACCAGGGTGACCAGCTTCTTCTTCACGACCTTTGTCTTTATGATAGGCAGGGGTTTCACCTTCTCTGTCTCCTGCGGCCTCTGCTCTGGCAGGGGGTCCGATACGACCTGAGGCTCACTTTCCTTTGGGGACTCCTTGGCTGGAGATATTTTCCCCCCCACCGGAACCTCCATCTCGAAATCCTGCTTCTCCTGCTCTGGTTTCTCCACGGCTTTCTTGACGGTGAGCGTGGGTTTGGGAGCGGGCTTCTTTATGATCTTCTTCACGGCGACCTTTGGCTTCCCTATCTTTTTCTGCGGAGTGACCGCCTTCTTCTCACTCTTCCCGGGGAGGGGCTTCACCGATACAACCTCCACCGAGGTCGATTCCGACAATATATCCTTGACTGAATCCTCGACCAGGGAGTTGCACGCTCCAACAAGTGGGATGAAGTCATCCCTCTGTCCCTTTAAGGAGGTGGCAAGCTCCTTGTAGCTCTCCCGGGCCCGGGTAAGGTCTCCGCCCACCTTCTCGTAGTCATCGATCTTCCCCTTGAGGTAGAGGAATACTGACTTCATGAACTCCCGCTCATCCAGCCTCTCCTCTATCTCCTTCGCCAGGTCGTTAACCTGTTCATAGGATCCGTCCCTGTAGAACAGGGCCATCTCCTTGATCGTGTCGTATATCTTTCCTGCGTCCCCACCCATTCCTTTCAACGGGGAAGCCATGTTCTGAATATCCATCAGCCTCTTCGCAGCATCCTCTTTGGTCTTGGCAGCTTTCAGGTCATCACCCACGGCGGCCTTGAACGTTACCTTCTTCTTCTCCTGGATCTTCATCTCGATGGTGGGGCCGATCTCCTTCGGAGATATTATCTCGATCCTTCCCTTCTTGGAACCATCTTCCAATCCCTTGATACTCTCCTTTGAAGCGGGTGAAACCTCGATATCATCCCGATCCGTGCCAGTTCCCAATGCATCACTATCGATCATAGCCGAGGGGGACGGAAGTTCTCCTCCATCTGATACCTTTCCCGGATCCTGTCCATGTACCCTGAACCAAAGGGTCCTGAAAGGTTCCTCTATCGAATATGGGTTCTTGACGTTGTCCAGATCGTCCAGGAAACGCTCAAGCCTTTCCAATCTACCTGATGTCACTCCTACCATTGTTCCCACCATGAGATTATGGGCAATCATTGTTCCCGTTAATAAATATATTCCGGTGGAATTTCTTCATATGCCAAATCAGATAACGAACGCTCATCTCTTAATTGTCAAGAACTCCGTTCAAATCCCCTCAAACCATTAGGTTCTGTATCCTCGTTTCACTCACCTACAGGACAAAAAAATGGCGCAGAGGAGGGGATGTTCCGAATTGTTCCAAATCGATGATCGCCAATTCGGAACAGCCAGGAGAAAAACGATGCTCAACATCATGCTGCATTTTTCTCCGTATTAAATTTACATAGCGCGCCATTTTCTGTAGCTTTCATAATTAACATAAAGAAAATTTCGGAAAATTTTTCCTGATTTTCCTTACTTTTTTGTTAAGACGATAGAAGGTGAGCTCTTAAACAAAAAAATGGCGCAGAGGAGGGGATTTGAACCCCCGAGGGATTACTCCCACGAGATATCCGGAAGACTTGGACTCTTATTCCAGTCTCGCGCCTTACCGGGCTGAGCTACCTCTGCGTTCTATCGAACCGCCCACCAACGGGATAGAGGCGGTATTCCACAGGATATATTAACCCTTTACGGGTGGTCAGGACATCCAATTCTATCAGGATCTTTACTTATCCGACCCGGGCTTCTCCTTCTCCGGAGCAGGCACCTCTTTCTTCGGAACAGGTATCTCCTTCTCCGGAGCAGGTACCTCTTTCTTCGGAACAGGTATCTCCTTCTCCGGAGCAGGCACCTCTTTCTTCGGAACAGATGTCTCCTTTTCAGGTTCAGATCCCTCTTCAGCCGGTCCGGAAAGGGCATCTTCCACCTGATTGGCCTCATCTACCATTGACTGAGGTATGGAATCATCCATCTCCTCCTCCTTAACACCCTCATCCTCTTCCACGGCGGGGATCTCCTCAACGTCAGCGACGGAGAGGAAATCAGATGGGATCTCCTCGACCGTAAAGACCGTGTTCCCGGCCCTCTGAATGATTATTCCGTTATCCTGGGCAGCCTCGGTGTCTATCACCAGGATCACAGGGTCTTTCTCCTCACCCCTGTGGCTTCCCGCCTCCCAGGCGTTCTGGTAGCTGCGTGAAAGGTGAACCAT
>JAGLEG010000364.1 GCA_023145185.1 Thermoplasmata archaeon | reverse complement strand
CTGAGTAGAGTGAAATTCGAACTGAATAAACACAGAAGAAATATCATGTCCAGAAGATGGAAAAGAATGGAGGGCATATTAACGAACGTCTCAAGAGCAATAACGATGAAGACCAACACCATGCTCAGAAATGAAAAGACCCCACATATGAGAGAATTTCTTGCCATGTCATTCCAGTTGATCTCCATCACCGCCAGGAATTATTTCTATCCTCATCGTTCATGTCAACTCAATGCTCCACGATCTTGAATTTCGTTCTCTTCTCCAATATATTATCTCTTATAAATCCGATTCCGGAAATAAATGCAACCAGAAGAAAGAAGATCATAACTATCAGCAGCAGACGATCGTAAAAAACAAGATCCACAGTAGATGGATCGAATCCATGGTTGCCTGAGAATATTCTGTTTTCCTCCACCGGTCCATATGATCTTGCCATATCCTCCATTGTCGGCAGGAAATGAAAGTAGATCGCTCCGATCATAAATGAATAGGCTGTCGAGATCATTGATAGTAACAACAGCCTGTGTTTGTTCTGTGAAATAACCAACAATATCATCGCAATGCCGATGGCTCCAGATAATCCAAGAACAATTGCGGTCATATCATATCCCATCAATGATTGGGTTATCAGCCAATTGAGGGGGACTAAAAGAGCAAATAAGACAATTATTGATGAATAATAGGTTATGGCAGAAAAGATCTTGTTATTCTTCTTAATATTCTCCATCCTTCCACTTTCCATATCGCCAGGATCGTTCACGGTGTTGTTCACCTTTTTCTTCCAAACATTCAAAGGGCTGAGGCCTTATGAATTTTTCCATCACACCCAAGACCACGATCGCATACAGGTTAAGTTTGGGACTATAAATATCAGGAAGGGAATCCCGGAGGAGGGACCGATATGAGAACTCTTGTAGTCTACTATTCCAGATCGGGAAACACGAGAAAGGCCGCGGCCAAACTTCGAGATGCGCTCTCCTGCGACATACTGGAGATCGACGACGGGGTCAAAAGGAACGGCATCATAGGCTACTTCAGGTGTGCAGTACACGCGATCAAGAAGAAGGCGTTCCCGCTCGAACCCATGGACAAGGATCCATCCGGATACGATATGGTCGTACTGTGCACCCCCATCTGGGCGGGGACCATGTCCACTCCCATCAGGAGCTTTGTATCCCGTTTCAAACATCAGATCAAACGTCACTCCATTGTATGCGCTCAGGGGTCCGTGAAGGAGCAGAAGATATTCGCCCCGATGAAGGAGATCATGGGAAGGGAGGCGGACGCGAGGATATGGATCTCGGACAGATGGTGGAAGGATGGGAGCGCTGACGGCAGGATAACGGAGTTCGCATCAGAGATAAAGGCGGGGATATCCTCTTGAGGATAGATTCGGAACGAACGATCATCGTCCCACTGACCAGGGATTCGATGAGATCGTTACTGGGCAAGGACCTCCCAGACACAGTCCAGGGATATCGTAGGGAGGAGTGGCCGGGCCCAGAGCTCCTTGAGGCGCTCCCGGTCAG
>JAGLEG010000363.1 GCA_023145185.1 Thermoplasmata archaeon | reverse complement strand
GATCGATCCTTCTTGCCCTGAGAATGCTTGCCATCGAGAACGGGTTCACCCTGTGCCCCCCGTCAACGTAGCGGACCTCGCCGCCTTCGGAGGCGGTGAGTGCCCCCAGTCTGTCGAGCAGGTGGAAGCAGAGGGAGTTGTCTCCAACGAGCAGGTAGATCCTTCCCGGAAGGAACCCTCCTATCATCCTGTCGAAGAGGAAGAAGCCTGTGTTGTAGACCTTCAGGTCACTATTGTCAAACATGATGGGATCCCCGGTGGGATGATATCCATCTCTCCAGGGGTTCATAAGTCAAACGAGAGGGGGGGGGGTTGTATGAAGGTGTATTCAAATTCATTTTTCGCTCTGATTAGTGTTCAAACTGTCAAACCTGGGTTTGATCGTCCCTTATTGATACTTCTTGAAGATCACCTGAAAGACCTTCCTGCGTTTCAAGATTTTTACCTTCAAGTATCCGATCTTCATCAACAATAGGTTGAATAACTTCAGATTCAGTCTGTCCATCCATTGGTTCTATTGTATCATCTGCTACTCCTCAGGGGGAGTATCTTCATGCAGATCTCCTTTTTTTCTGAACCTGAGGACCATGAATCCAACGACAACCGAGATGATAATTACTATCAACACTAATCCAACGATCCAGGGTATTGGATTCATTTCCTTAACATTTGGATCCGTTCCATCGTTATATTCTTGAAGATCGGATATTCCGTCTCCATCTGTATCCTTATCAGCTGAATATAACAACGGATCAAGGCCATTTTCATATTCCCATCCATCTGGCATTCCATCGTTGTCAGAGTCATAGAGGAGGGGGTTTGTACCTATATCTCGCTCCTCCAGATCAGAGATCCCATCAAGGTCCATATCATTATCGATCGGTAGTACCGTCAGGTTAAAGAAAACAGAGT
This sequence comes from Thermoplasmata archaeon, assembly GCA_023145185.1. Classification (GTDB taxonomy): domain Archaea; phylum Thermoplasmatota; class Penumbrarchaeia; order Penumbrarchaeales; family Penumbrarchaeaceae; genus JAGLEG01. Next base: position 5,373 of record JAGLEG010000363.1, on the reverse strand, counting down.
TGGAATTTCCTGCAGCATCTGAAACTATCAGTTCGATACGGAAAAGACCGGCAGTTTCCAACTTGGATAATATATCTTCTCCAAGTTCGTCCGGCCCTCCAATTAGGGTTGTACTCTCAATCCCTATATTGTCTGAACATGTAACATTAATATCTGCTCTTTCTCCAATGTAAACGCTGATATCTTCAATATCTGACAATAATGGATCTATGGTGTCCTTCACCAATACACTGAATGATAATGTGTTTGAACTGTTCACATTGCCATATATGTCGGTAATTTCAAGGAATATATATATTGTGGACAAAGATCGTTCTGGAGCCACTATCGAGGACATGAAAATGGGTCCATCTTCGTAAAAACGAAGTTCCTGTTGTTCTTCATCACCAATAGTATAATACCCCTCAACAGCTGCAATACCCATATTGTCTTCCGGTAAGATGGTGAATTCGATAATCTCACCGGTTCCAATGTACTCTGGAAATGAATGGGAAATAAGGAAAGGTGCATCGTTATCTGTGATCCGGACAGAGGACAGATCTGTTTGGTTATCATTGCCGGATGTATCAATAACATACAAGATATAAAACAGGTCGCCAACGCCATCAGATGGAAGATCTATTGTGGCTTGATATGAATCTCCACCTTGATATTCCAGTTCAATATCTTCCAGGGGAAATTCATTGAAGCGATAGCTTATCCGGGTGGATAATATCTCGATGTTATCAAATATCTCGAATGAAAGATCAAATGATTCTCCAGTTGTGCCCTCACTTCCACTACCATCCGAAATAATGATCGGTCTATCATTGTCGACAATGGTTCTATTGGTCAAGTTCCCAGAACACTGGTTAAGCGAGGTATCATTGACTACAAAATAATACGTAAAATAACCTTCGATATTTTGTGTCTCGAGTGATGTGCTCCACACGTCGTCCTCAGTATCGATCATCAAGATCATTTCGTATTTCTGCATATTATACCGATAGTGCAGCACGACAGATGAGATTCCAATATTATCCAAAACCTCAAGTGAAAAATGTATCCGATCACCAGTGGTAATATTCAGCTCGGATCTATCTTCAATAATTGAGGGCATATCATTGTCGATAATATCCAAAGTGTTCCAGGAAGAGAGGTTTTGATTCAATGATGGATCAATACAGATAACACGATATTCGATCTGTTCCAGTGTCTCTTCGATAATGATCGTGGCCTGCCATACTGAGTTATCTAATGGAGTTAGATGAAAATATTGAATATCTCCCCCTCCATATCTCATCTCCAGTTCCGCATCTTCCACGATGATATTATCCGAAAGTACGAAACTGAAATTGAATGGGTCCCCGGTAGTTGGGATATCATCTGTTAGGTCTTGTATAACTTTCGGTCTATCATTATCGATGATCTGGATGGTTTTAATGGGGCAACGCAGGTAATTTCCTTGATCGTCAACAACATGGAACGTATAATTGATCGATTCTAACGAGGATCCGTTTACCAAGATCGTAAGTGAAAACTGATCGCTTCCATCATGGGTCATGGTAATGTTTGATATTTCCCCCTCCCCCTGCCAATATTCAACGGATACGTTGGAGATCCCTATGTTATCTGTGAATTGGGCAACAAATGTGAATTCGTCCCCGGTTGTTGTGGTATCTTCAGATATATCGCTATATAATACTGGCGCATCATTATCTTGAATGGAAAATGATCTGTTCATCGAGGTCGCCCAGTTATTAAAATTATCCGTTGAATGAAATATATAATATGCCGGACCAATATATTTCTTCGGAAGAGGAATAACTATCTGATAATCTCCATTCTCTACCATGGTCAAGTTCAGATGGTCCACTCCCCCGTACCAATATTCAACTGCTACATATTTTACGAATAGATTGTCTACCACATCGACGGAGAATGTAAAATCATCTCCAGTTGTTCCGTAAGAACAGGTTGTATCGTTTAGAAACACGGGTGCATCATTATCTAACATTGTGATCGATCCTCTCAGGGTCTCATAGTTTCCGCTTGTGTCATTTGAAAGAATCTCATATTTGATGTCTGAAAGCGAATCGGAAGGGAGGGTCATATTGGCTGAATAAATATTTTCCGCATTCGTGAGATTCAGCGTTCTGTTGAATCCGTCATCAGACCAGATCTTTAGTTGTGCTGATTCGATTCCCCAGTTGTCCGTGATATTGGCACTTAAAGTTATTTCATCACCAGTATAACCAATGGACGGATTGTTGTAAGGGCCAATAAGTGGATCATCATTGTCAAGTACTGTGATATTCATCAATTTCTCCAGGGTCCATTTACCCGTATTATCAGATGCGTGGAATCTATAAAATAAAGGTCCTCTTTCCTTTGAATTGATCCTGGTATTGTTAGCGTAATGATCGCTCAATGTCATTGTCATGTTGGTGTGTGTGCCTTCCCCAAACCAGAATTCAACTGAAGCATTTCTTACTCCTGCAGCTTCGTCAACAATATCTGCCTTGAATATGAAATTATCTCCAGTTGTCGCGGTTTTGTCCGATAGATCCTTCCGAACAATTGGTGAGTGGTCGTTGGCCCAGATGGTGTGGACCGTGCTATCCGTCCCATTGTTGATGGTTATGGTCCTTACGGCGTTGAACAGATCATATCCTGCAGCTGTGACGTTATGGGTGATTTTCACTTGTCTATAATGCCCCCATCCACTGCCCTTATAGGCCCACTTGACCCACGTTTCCTTTGATGACCCATTCCCGTCAGTTGCAGGGTCGGTCCCACCGAATGCAGAGGTCTTTAAAAGATCACCGGATTCAAGATTCAGAGTGTAATTGGAGATATATTGGGCACCTGAAATCGGTGAAAGGTCTTCACTGAGTATAACGATCTTGAATTTCTTATAAATTGAGATCTGGCTATCTATTCCGGTCGTGTCAACCTCATTATAGTTAAAAGCACAGCCCCAAAATTCAGTGGTTGTGTATTCCAATCTCATATCGGTGCTCGCTGAACTACCTCCTACCGGTAAGGACAGAACGCAATTACTGAAAATCACAGGATGTGAAAAATCATTATGGGCATTGTTACGGGATAATATTCCGGTTCTTGCATAGTAATACCCAATATCCTGTACGTATACATATGAACAGTTCATGGAAAAAGATCTCTGTATCGCCAGTCCGACCATGGTTCCATTTGAGAGGGAAATATTTGTAATGATCCCATTTTTAACACCCAAGATGTCAATGCAAAACGACCTGGTATTATTTATGGTTACATTTTTAATTTCAAGCCCATCAAGAACTGGTTCATGCTTATAATCTTCCCAATATTTGAGGCCTATATAACAATCTTCGAAAGTGCAATTTTCAACGGTAGTGCCTCCCGCATTTATAAAAAGTCCAGTCTTCTCCCTGGAAACTGATTCTCCCAGGTTGTTGTATGATCCACAATCAGTGACATCTGTATCCCTAATAACGAATTTTGAAGAAAACACCTTGAAGAAGTACCTGTACTGCGGATCATTTGCCTCGATCCTGCTTCTATTGTTCGATCCAATTATCTTGAGTGAACCACCATCATTTAACACAAGCCCGAATCCAGTACCATCCGCATCTCTTGAAGTTGAGTTGAATATCAATGTCACATTATCGAGGATCAACCCACATCCGCTATTGATCACAATGTTCCCTCTCATGACAACGGTCTGATTCCTGAAGATCTGAGGTTGATCATTTGATCCTAGGGAGGGTACGGTCCAGGTTGAATTTAGATATGTGATCCCGGATTTTGAATTATTTAGATCTTGATCTATGGGTGAAGCACTCTCAACCTCTTCAAAAAATTGTGGAATAAATATGCAAAGAGCAAATACCAGTCCAACAGAAATTATTTTCATCCTCATAATATCTTCCAATAAGGCCATTGGAAGTTTTCTTATAATAATATTTTCATATTCTCCTGAGAATAAAATCATGATGATGAAGAAATAAATAACCCCTCCGTTCAACGGGTTGATACCATGTCAGATTTGTCGATATTCGCCAGGTCCTGGAACATAGATGACGACGGGTGCCTGCCGACCCGATCACATCCGGTCCCAGATATCCGAATATACTTGATATATCTCGCCTGAAAGATCGTTCCAAGTTGGAAGCCTGTCCAGGAACTTCTTTCCACCCTTTCCAAGCTTCTCCCTCTGCTTCGGGTCCTTCGCCAGCTCGAGCACGATGCGGGCGAACTCCTCGGGATCCTTTGGCGGGGGAAGCCGTCCGTTCCTGCCGTCCTCTATAAGCTCCGGTGTCCCCCCGGCAGCCGTTGCGATCACCGGCCTTTCGAACTGGAATGATTCAAGGATCACCCTTGGGTTCCCCTCGTCTGAGACGGAGGAGAGGACCAGTATATCGCATCGGGCCATCATCTTCAGAACGTCGTTGTAATCGTCAACGAACCCCTTCAGGGTGGTGTTCTTCAGGCCGTTCTCTTTAATGTAGGCCTCCAGCTCCCCTCTCATCCCCCCTTCACCAACTATGGTGAGGTGGATCGTGGGGTCCTCCTCCTGTACGATCTTCATCGATCGAAGGAGGTAGTCCACGCCCTTGTACGGCCTGAGGGCGCTGATGCAGAGAAGCTCTATGTTCCCACCATGTTCGAAGGGTTTCGGCCTCAGCTTCTTTCGGATCTTTTGAGGGATATCGGGGTTAAGCGAAGGGTACGTTATGATCTTATACTCGGGCACCCCGTAGGACTCCATCTGCTTCGCGATGGTCGTCCCCGTGGACACGTACTTTGTCACCCTGCCCATGTGTATGTTGTAGGCGGGATCGGCCATATCCTGCACCTCCTTGATCATCTCCTGCCCGAGGATCCTTGAAAATAGGGATGCCAGGTATCCATACCCCCCGTTGGAGTGTGCATGTATCACGAACGGGCCGTACTTCATCCTCAGGTGGAACAGTTGAAGAAAGGTGACGGGGGGGAGTATCAGATATCTGACAGGCTTTGGGGCGTCCAGAAGAAAGGGCTGTATCCGGTGGACCTTGATCCCTTCCATATCCCTGTACCCTTCCGCCTCCGGGTTCCTGCAGGAATAAACAATGAAATCGACCCTATCTTTTAGCCTCTCCATCAGATTGGAGAAGTACGTGGAAGAGCCCCCTTGCCGGGGCAGGTAGACCGGTGCGCCGATCAGCACCTGCGGCCTGTTGCTCTTGTTCCTAGCCATCTGGTGTTCCCCAAAACGGTTCCTGTACCCTTTCGATCTTGCGAAGTTGAGTTATGTATCCCAACTTTGACAGATATAATATGATCCGAACGAAGTCAATGTTGGGAGAGGCCTCACTTTGAGACTCATCTGTACTCATATGCCAAAGTTAG
>JAGLEG010000362.1 GCA_023145185.1 Thermoplasmata archaeon | reverse complement strand
AGGACCTGGGAAAGATGTTCGCGGGAATATCAAGTGATACCAAGGTCCTCTCTCTCGTGCCTGGACGGTTCTACGTTCTTGATGAGAACAGGTTCGAACAGGGAAACGTCAAGGCGGACGAAAAAGAGGAGATCATCCAGGACCTGATCCAGAGGCTGGAGAAGATGAAGGACCCGGAGACCGGAGACCTCATCATAAGGAAGGTTTTCCGAAAAGAGGATATATTCACTGGGTCGGACCTGGATCGGGCCCCCGACGTCGTCGTGGACCCCCACGACGGCTACGACCTGAAGGCCGCCCCAATAGGTCGGCTGATGGTCAACACACCGATAAACGGGATGCACACCCAGTACGATTCATCCCTCTTCATCGAGGGGATGAAGGCCCCGGACAGAAAGCCGATGATATACGATGTCACCGCCACCATACTAGACATAATGGGCATCGATATACCAGATCATTTCGATGGGACCTCCCTCCTGAGCTGAGGTGAAAAGAAAGCAGGGAGTGGAAAATTTAAGGTATGTGGTTGACATCATACCACCGGGTGTTACGTTGTCTCTGGACCACCGTCTATGTTTACCTGCTGCACTGCTCCTGCTTCTGGTCGCGCTCGTACCGTTTGCAGGCCTCTCCTCGGCGGAGACCTCCTTGGTGGAGGAGCCCTGGGAGATCCTGGATACCCACACGTCGACCATATTCGTCCCTGCGGGCGAGTCCGTATCCATCCACTACGACAAGGACCTCGAGAAGATAGTTGTGGACCAACCCCACGACCCCCTCCCGACCACCGCTGTCAACGCGATCGACAGGGTCCCGGAGTGGACCAGGATGAACCTGACCAGAACCTTCCTGGAGATAGGCAGCAGCAAGGCATCTGTATACGGCCAGCTGATAATGGACTGCCCGGATACCAGATACCTGGACGAGCTGGCATTCACCATATCACATACACCTCCCGAGGCCCTCGCCAGGGTGTACCCCGACGTATTCCTCACCAACGTGGAGACGTTGTACAACAACGATCCGTTCATAGATTATGCTGATATCATCGATTCTGAGGATAGCTCAACGGTGAGATATTACGTGAACGAGGGCGGAAATAGAACATCCTACGACCTTCCGGAGGATATCTACTACTGGTACATCTCGCTCCCGAAGATAACGGATGAGGACCCCACATACATCAACCCCAACACCGGTGCTCCCTCATCCAGCGGTGAGTTCTGGAGGGACTACGTGTTCAACCACGCTGACGCCTCCTACCCCTCCGATACGGCTTCCAGCACGGTCCTCTTCCCCAAGAACGTCACGCCCCCTCTCCTCAAGGAGGTCCTGGCCGATGTCGATACGATGTGGGACGGGGAATCATACAAGTCACCTCCCGGCTATCTGAACAACGGGACCGGGAATCGGCGCCCCTTCGATTACAAGGACCACGCGGTAGAGAAGGTGGCCAACTGGGTGTCGAAGACCATCCCCCTCAACGTTGCCGAGGAGAAGATAAGGATCGGAGGGAACCCATCAAGGTCGACCCAGCCTGTCAGGATAGCCCACAACCACTACGGGAACTGTGGTGAGACCCAGGACATCACCATTGCGGCAGCAAGGTCCTCACTGATACCAACTAGGGGCGTCCTGAATACCGGCGAGGACCACGTATGGCCCGAGTTCTGGGAGAGAGGATGGCACCAATGGGACAACCTATGGTCCGACGCGGGAACC
>JAGLEG010000361.1 GCA_023145185.1 Thermoplasmata archaeon | reverse complement strand
GATGCGATCATACTGCTTCACTGGGCAAGGAGCCAGAGGGGAGCACCGAAACACGCTCTGAGATTATTGAAACGGTCAAAGGCCCTGTCGATTGAGACGGGATATCAGGAAGCTCTTGACATGGCGGAGCTGATGATAGGCGAATTATCTCTCAAGGGGACATCATGAAGAAGGCGCAGTACGCCTTGTACGCGGACCAGACGTCAGACTTGGCGGAGATCTCCATGGGGGAGTGCATGGATATCAGGGCGGGGCCCGCATCGACCACGTCCATGTTCAGCTCGGCAAGGAACTTGGCGATCGTCCCCCCACCCCCCTCATCCACCTTGCCCAGCTCTCCCGTCTGCCAGGGTACCTTCGCTTTGTTGAACGTCCCCCGGATGAGCCCCATGAACTCGGCGCTGGCGTCGTTGGCCCCGAACTTACCCCCGGAGCCGGTGTATTTCGTTATGCAGATCCCCCAACCGAGCCTGGCGGCATTGGTCAGCTCGTGCACGTCCTTGAAGGAGGGGTTCACGGCCCCGTTCACATCCGATGATATCGCCTTTGTATTTGAGAGCGCCATCCGAAGCAATCGATCCGGATAGGAACTGTCCTTCAGCTCAAGGAGGCGCGAGTAGACCTCCTCCAGGAACCTCGATTTGATGGATGTGGCCCCGTCGGACCCTATCTCCTCCTTGTCGATGATCAGCGCGATGGAGGTCCTCCGTGGGGACTTGATATCCCGGATCGACCTGGCCAGGGTGAAGACGCATATCCTGTCGTCCTGTCCGTAGCCCCCTATCATCGATCTGTCGAAGCCGATCTCCCTTGCCGGCCCCGCGGGGACCACCTCCAGCTCCGCGGAAACGAAGTCCTCCTCTATCATCCCGTACTTCTTGTTGAGATATTCAAGGACCCAGTACTTCACCTTCTTCTTGGGCTTCTTATCCTGGAAGGGGAGGGAGGCCACAAGGACGTTCAGCTCCTCACCGGTGATCCCATGCGGTAGCTTCCTGTCGGCCTGCTTCTTCTTGTACAAGTGGGGGAGGAGGTCGGCGATGGTGAACACCGGGTCATCGAGGTCCTCTCCGATGTGGATATCCACGCTCTCTCCATCCGCCCTGATCACCGTTCCGTGGATCGCCAGGGGGATGTTGACCCACTGATACTTCTTGATCCCACCGTAGTAGTGCGTCTTGAACAGGGCCAGCTTCGTCTCGCCATCCTCGTACAGCGGGTTCTGCTTGAGGTCCAGCCTGGGTGAATCGCTGTGCGCGGCAACCAGGTTCGCCCCCTTCTCCAGGGGGTCCTTTCCCAGAACCACCGCAGCCACGTTCTTGTTCCTGTTCAATACATAGATCCTGCTCCCAGCCCGGTAGCTTTTGACCTTGTCAATATGCTTGAATCCACCTTTTTCAAGCATCTTCACGATATCTGCGGTCACCATCCTTTCGGTCTTTGCCTTTGAGATGAAATCGATGTACTCCCTTGAGATGCGCTCGATATCAACCTTCTGGGCCTTGGTCGCACTGTCCCATATGGGACCTTTCTCCATAGTCAGGGACTTCTGCTTCTTGCCGGGCATGGATATTCCTCTGATGAACGCTCCTAATCGCTTCCCTGCGATTTAACCTTTGCAAGTAAATATGTTGCTATCCCTCAAATAACTATTTTATCGGCAACGGGCCTACCCGAATTGATGTACGAGATAGAGGCGAAGGCCGTTCTTTTCCTGGGCACATCTGAAACCTCCATCAGGGAGGCGGCACGGGAGGCACGGGAGAAGCTGATATCCCTCGGTGCGCGGGAGAGGGACCATCGGGTCCAGACCGATCTCTACCTCGAGCATCCAAGCCTCGATTACAGGCTGACCGACGAGGCCTTTCGTATCAGGTGCCAGGAGTGGAGGGGGGAGGGAAGAGAGAATATAGAGCTTACCTACAAGGGCCCAAGGATCTCGGAGAGGACAAAGACCCGCATCGAACATGAGCTCCCCCTCGGGCCCGAAGCATCACGGGAGGAGGCGTTGACGCTATTTGGATCGCTGGGATTCAACTTCTCCAGGGAGGTCGTCAAGGAGAGATGGACCTTCGATCACCGGGAGATGGCCCTCTGTGTGGACGTCGTTCCGGGCCTGGGGGCCTTCATGGAGGCCGAGGTCATGGGCGATGATATCGAGGATGGGGAGGGGCGGATCCTCACATTCCTTGGAGAGAACGGATGGAAAGATATCGAGAACAGATCATACGTGGAGCTCCTTGAGGGGGGACAAAGTTAAAATCGGCCTCGTCAGATTGGGGGGCAGCAGGTGGTTGTTTGACTCAGGGCAGGGAAAAGCAGGACAGGATCAAGGAGGAGCTGAGCCATAACGAGAGGCGGCTCCTTCTGGCGCTGAAGGGTGAGAGGTCGCTCCGGCCGGAAAAGGCCATGAGGAAGGGCGGTTTCTCAAACGAGGTGGAGGTGATGAACGGCGCATCCTGGCTCCGCACGAAAGGGCTGATCTACATCCACGAGACCGTCAGGACCAGGGTCTCCCTCGGCAGGAAGACGTATGCCACCCAGGGGCTACCGGAGAGAAAAGTGCTGGAGGCCGCCAACAAGGCGGGGGGCGTGATAGGCCTCTCCGAGCTTGAGGGGACGGGAAAGCTCACCAAACAGGAGATCGGCATCTCCATCGGCTGGATCAGCAGAAAGAGGTGGGGGAAGGTCAAGAAGCAGGATGGGGAGACCTACATCGTGGTCTCGGACACTGGTAAAAAGGCCGTGGGGAAGAAGGGCGAGGACGAGAGGATCATCGACCTGCTTGTGAGGAAGGAGATGGAGGCGGAGGATATCCCACCGCAGGTCCTGAAGGACCTCAAGGGGCGCAAGGATGTCATCTCGGAGAGGGAGGATGTCGAGAGAAGGCTCGAGCTCACCGATGCGGGAAAGGATATCGTCGAGAGCGGCATCGTGCTGAAGAGGGAGATAACGGCGCTGACACCCGAGCTCCTCAGGTCCGGAAAGTGGAGGGACGTGGAGTTCAGGAGATATGACATAGAGGCCTTCGCTCCGAAACCTTCCGGTGGAAGGGTCCATCCGCTCACCAGGATCATAGAGAGCATCAGGCGCATATTCATGGATATGGGGTTCAACGAGATAACCGGCAACTTCTCCGAGCTTGAGCTGTGGAACATGGACTCGCTGTTCATACCCCAGGACCACCCGGCAAGGGAGATGCAGGACACGTTCTACCTGGACACCCCCGAGAAGATCGAGCCGTTACAGTTCAACACCAACAGGGAGATCGACCCCGTTGGCATCTTCAGGGAGGTCCACGAGACTGGAGGGGATACGGGATCGAAGGGATGGGGCTACGACTGGTCCGTGGACAAGGCGATGAAGCCGATACTGAGGACCCATACCACCGTGAGCACGATCAGATACCTGTACGATCACCCGGAGCCGCCGATCAAGGTGTTCTCGATAGAGAAGGTGTTCAGGAACGAGGCGATAGACTCGCACCACCTTCCGGAGTTCCATCAGATAGAGGGCATACTCGTGGAAGAGGGCGCCTCTTTCAACATGCTCGTGGGGCTTTTGAAGGAGTTCTACAGCAAGATGGGATTCGATCAGATAAGGATCAGGCCCGCCTACTTTCCATACACCGAGCCCTCCATGGAGGTCGACGTGTTCTTCAAGGGAAAGTGGATGGAGCTGGGCGGGTCGGGCATCTTCAGGCCCGAGGTCACACTTCCCACTGGTGTAAAGGAGCCCGTGCTTGCATGGGGGCTGGGCCTTGAGAGGCTCGCGATGATGGTCCTGGACAGGAAGGATATCAGGGACCTGTATATCTCCGACCTGGATTGGCTCAAGACGGTTCCCTCGATTTAGGGGTTCTTTTTAATAACGACCCCAATGTAGAATTATGGATGCCCCCCTACCCCAAACCCGTGAGGCCTGAACGGATCGAAGTGGGCCCCATCATTGAAACCAGACATGTTAGGGGGAAGCATTATCTCCACCGTGCAAATAAAATGCACAGCCGTTTCCAGTAGATAGAGGTCGATCATATGGTGAAACGAACGTATACCTTGCTCATTTCGATAGTTATGCTCTTTATTGCATGGGGGATGCTCTCTTCCAGCCTGAAGTATCAGGAGTGGATAGCCGGAGCAGTGATCGCCCTGGCCCTGGGGATCGCCCTCCACGGGATCATGCCCGAGGCCGGGGGGGGAAACCCTTTCAGCAGGGGCTTGAGGTTCCTGATATTCCTGATAGTGCTGGGAAAGGAGATGGTACTGGCCAATATCGATGTGGCCTACAGAGTGCTGCACCCCAGAATGCCCCTGAGACCGGGGATAGTCGAGGTCGACACCGGGATCAAGAGCGACATGGGAAAGCTCTTTCTGGCGAACTCGGTAACGCTGACACCCGGGACCCTTTCCATTGATTACATCGACGATAAGCTCTACGTGCACTGGATAAACGTGAAGGGGGACGGGATCAAGGACTCGATCGAGGCGGTCCAGCCCCTGAGGGACCTGGTCGAGGGGGCGTTCGAATGATACTGCCCAACGTCTTCATATGGATCATAGTCGGAGGGGTGGGGGCGGCCATCTTCTTCGCCCTGACAAGGGCCTTTATCGGCCCGACCATCCCGGACCGGATAGCTGCCATCGACAACATGACCACCGTGGTCGCATCACTTCTACTGATCGTCGCACTTCTCTTCGAGTCGTCGATATACATCGACGTGGCCCTGGTCTATGCGATATTATCTTTCATCGGGGTGATCGTTTTCGCCCGTTACCTGGAGGGCGGACCATGATAGACATTCAGACGATCATCGGGATGGTCTTCATCTCCATCGGCCTTCTCTTCCAACTTCTTGGAGCCTTTGGCCTTGTGAGGCTTCCGGACGTGTACAACAGGCTTCAGGCCGCCACCAAATCAATAACGATGGGGGCGATCTCCATCGCCATTGGAGTGGGCGTTATCGACCTTTCGCTCCTACCCAAGGCGCTGTTGGTGGTGATCTTCCTGATGCTGACCAACCCGCTCTCATCCCACGCCATAGCGAGGGCCGCGTACAACAGCGGGGTTCCCCTGTGGAAGGGGTCGGTGGTTGACAGATATGGGCCGGCCCTCAAGAAACTTCAGAAAAGGAGGGGGAGATCATGATGGAGGAGCTGTTCATCGCCCTCTGGGTGATAATGAGCATCCTGGCCATCTCCATGGCCATCCATGCGGTCCTCTCAAGGGACCTCATCAAGGCGA
>JAGLEG010000360.1 GCA_023145185.1 Thermoplasmata archaeon | reverse complement strand
TCAAAGTGATCCCGATAATGAAAAACAGTAGTGATAGGTATATGGCCAGACCAATAAGAGAGACGAAAAAAAATGCGGTCAATAATATTATCCCCCATGGGGTAAACCAGGTCCGGGTTTCCAGTTCACCAAAGACGATCGGTATCGGCCACATGAACACGATGCCTCCGGCCAATTTTTTTTGATCTTTCGCACCCTTGGTATTCGCACTATTTGTATTGGTGAGGTCCGGATCATATTTCGAACCATAATAGACGATCGAAAGCCAGACCACCCCTGTGATAAATAGGGCAATAGATACGAAAGCCCATAACCCCTTGCCCACAATTACCGGGACGATCAAAACCAGCAATACCTCGATCATACCCCTGGAAATTGAGATTATAATGCCTATCAACCCCAACAGGGCCACCATCAAGGGACCTGCCAAATTCCTTTTCCTCATTCTCATCACTTGTCCCACCAAATATACCATTTTCACAGTTGCGATATGCAGTTAAGCATTCAGTTAATCAAACATTATTTATATCAAACCTTCCCATATAATTTCAGGAGGGTAAATTTTGGCAGAAGAAGATAATCCATTCTTGATAAATAAAAAAGTGGACGAAAAACCAGTGGCGGAAGATAAACCATCAACAGATTTCATGGTCGATTTCATGGTTACATCCGAAGAAGCAGCCTCACTGAAGGACAAAAAACTTGAGCTTGACTCCCCCAAGCCACATCTTGAAGAAGCGGGTACACCGGTCTGGGACAGAAAACACGAAAATCTCGATGATCCTTCCGAGGAGATCGTGAGCCACGACGAATAAACTCAGCAAGATAGCAGAAACTATAATAGACCCGCCCAAATTAACCATCCATGGACCATGTTCTTATCGCAGCCGTCGGGCCCTCTGAGTGGGTTCGTGAATTGGGCAAGTCGAGTTCGGAAACATCTTTTTCTGTGTACGTTGGTAAGAAGGACGATAGGATCGTAACTCTGGCCTACCCCTCCAAATATCCGGACAAGATATGGTCACTTCTTTTCTCTATCGAACTGGGTAACGAGATCTATCTCTACGTTGATAAGATGGATCGAACTATGGGCGAGATAATAATCACGCTTGATCTATTGAACAAGGTCAATGGTAATGTATTCGTCCACCCAGATGTCGATAGGCAACTTTTCGAGGCCATGGTCAAGGGTACCGTTGTTGAGAAATATGATAAATTCGATGGCGAGACTTCATCCCTGAGGGAGAGATTGTTCGAGATCCCACCCGTTGAACCGAAAGGAGAACCGATGGTCGTCCTGGATCAGGCTTTCAACGTTAAGGGTGTTGGAACAGTCGTCCTTGGATTTGTCAAGGAGGGTCAGATCGGCAAACATCAGGAGATGTTCGCCTATCCTGGAGGGAAGAGATCTACCATCCGATCCATACAGATCCATGACAAGGACCATAACGAGGCGCCCACTGGTGCACGTGTAGGATTGGCCATGAAGAACATCGATCCAGATGACCTTCCAAGAGGTTCCATACTCTCCTCATCAAATGATGATCTAATGGTAGGAGACGAGCTGGAGGTTCTCGTGAGGATCTCTGATCACTGGAAGGAACCCCTCTCTGCTGGAATGCGTTTTCACCTCAGCCTCTCGCTTCAGTTCG
>JAGLEG010000036.1 GCA_023145185.1 Thermoplasmata archaeon | reverse complement strand
GTGTCCGCTCGGATTCTGATGAATCTGTAGATTCATCCAACCCTCGCGATGTCAACGAATCCAAAGATTCGTCTAACCTTCGGAGAGGTATCTCCTCGGATAGTCACCTTGAGGAAAGTGTCCGCTCGGATAGTGATCTTGAGGAAAGTAATCGCTCGGAGGAGGAGGCGAAGCACGGCTCAAGACACCACACCGAGATGGCAGAGGGTTCCGTTGTCGTCAGGGCGCTCAAGGACATCGATGATTTCACCGCGTTGGACGGAAGCGTCATAGGCCTGGAAAAAGAGGATATCATCTACCTGGACGGAAAGATGGCGATGGTCCTGATCGAGGGAGATTTCGTGGAGCTGGTGGAGGGATGACACATATCCCGCTTCCGGTGATACTGCACCTGGGGCAGGACGATCCAAGAAAATGCACTTCAAGAAAGATGGCAAAGTTCAAGCTCGCCAGGCTTACGGAAAAACCTGCCGGACTTCCGTACGGCGCCCTTATGCTCGACCCTTTCTCGGATACTGCGCTATCGAAAGAGGACCTGCCCCTCTTCAGGAAGAAGGGGATAACGGCGATCGACTGCTCATGGGCCAGGGCGGATGAGGTCTTTCCCATGGTGAGGAAGACCCATCGTCCGGTGCCGAGGGCCCTTCCCCTGCTGATGGCGGCCAATCCAACCAAGTTCGGCAGGGTGGGAGAGCTCTCCACGCTGGAGGCGCTTGCCGCATCCTACTTCATACTTGGATTTGATGAGGAGGGGCGCTCCCTCCTCTCCCTGTACAACTGGGGGGTCAGGTTTCTGGAGGTGAACAGGGAGCCCCTTCAGGCTTATTCCATGTGCCAGACAAGCTCAAAGATCGTGGAGGTCCAGAGGGAGTTCTTCTGATCTACTCCTCTTTATCCTTTGACAACTCGATCGGGGAGGGGCTTGGGCCGATATCGTCCGCCTTGGTGCCCCTTATGTAGGTCCCACAGGATGGGCAGAAATCCAGGTTCGCATCAAGCCTGGACTCGCATTTGGGGCAAACGCCCCCTTCCATCTCGGTCCCCTTCTTCTTCATCCAGTACCCGTAGCCGATCAGGATGAACGTGGAGAATATGATGAAGAATCCGATCTGGATCATGACGATGGTCAGGTCATCCAAGTTCTGAAACCACCATTTGTCTTCCTCTTCTTCCTCTTCTATCAGGTGATCTATAAGCCTCTCCTTACCCTCACCAGGGTCCATCACCGCAATCGCACAGATGATCGAGCTCTCATCCCGTGAATCGAGAATGAACAACCCCCTGTGCATCGTCAAATTGATCTCCCTTGAGGATATGGAAACGGAGGAGAGGTTGCTCACCTTCTTGTACATGCCCTCGCTCCTCTGGAGATAGGAGCCGTTCCCGTTGGAGAACGACAGGATGAAATGGAACGTATCGGTGTCGTTTGTGGAAGTTCCCTCGTATCCGCAGATCATGTAGGTGAACTCCGGCCTGGACCTGATCTCCCCATCTACAGTGATCACATAGGAGATGTAGGAGTCGTTCTCGAGGATCCGGAGGGAGAGAATGTCCACCGCCCTCTTCTCCGTGGAATCGGGCACCGACCCACCCCTGAGCTCCTTGACCGTGGAGAGCGCCTCCAGGGGGTACTTGTCGCCATCGCTCAATACGTCGTCCAGCCCATCCTCCATCTCGACCATGGTGGTACCCCTGATCGCCAGGGCAGGACCGGATACGATAAGGGCGATGATAAGCCAGGTCATCAGGAGGCACGATGGGACGGTCTTATTGTAACTCACGCAGGGAAATCCCGGTCAATTCTTTTAAACTATCGGTCAGCTGCTCCTGGAGGCATGCTTTCCCTTTTATATAATAAAAGGATTTTACCGATAGTTCCATAGTTGAACAGGGATGAGAGCACCGGGGTAGACAAATGTCCGAAAAGAGACCCACTGACGAAAGGAAAGAGGCATCTGGAGGATTCGATCTCAAGGGGTCCGAGAGCAGGTGGCAGGATTTCTGGGAGGAGGAGAGGATCTACCATTTCGATCCAGGGTCCGACAGGGAGGTATTCTCGATAGACACACCTCCAAGGTACGCTTCCGGGCCCCTGCATGCCGGACACGCCGTCCATTACACTCATATTGATTTCGTGGCCCGCTACAAGAGGATGAGGGGCTATAACGTCATGTTCCCCCTCTGCTTTGACGTAAATGGGATGCCCATCGAGGTCCGCGTCGAGAAGAAATACGGCATCAAGATGAGGGATTACGACAGGCAGAAGTTCGTAGGGCTCTGCGAGGAGTTCGCAAACGCCAACATCGACGAGATGAAGCGCCAGTTCAAGATATTCGGGGAGAGCATGGATCCATCCGTCTACTATCAGACCGACGCGAGGAGCTATCGGCGGCTGACCCAGATATCATTCATCAGGCTCCTGAAGGCGGGGAGGATCTACAAGGCGAACTACCCAGTGAACTGGTGTCCCAGATGCTCGACGGCCCTGGCGGAGTCGGAGGTGGAGTATCAGGACAACATCACCCAGCTCAACACGATCCTCTTCAACGTCAAGGGCGAACCAGGGAAGAAGATCGAGATAGCTACCACAAGGCCAGAGCTTCTGTGCACATGCCAGCTGGCTGCCGTTCACCCCGATGATAAGAGGTACGCGGACCTGATAGGAAAGACCCTTGTAACCCCTGTTTTCGACAGGGAGATACCGGTGGTTGCGGATGAGGTGGTGGAGAGGGATTACGGGTCCGGTGTGGTGATGATATGCACCATAGGCGACAAGGAGGACCTTCGATGGGTCTTCAAGTACGACCTCACCCTGATCAAGGGTATAGATGAGTTCGGCCAGATGACGGAGGTCGCCGGGAAGTACGTGGGGATGGACCTCAAGGAGGCCAGAGGGGCCATAATCGAGGATATGCGTGTGGATGGGACCCTGGTAAAACAGGAGGAGAACCCCCAGAATGTGGGAACCTGCTGGAGGTGCCACACCCATATAGAATACCTTCAAGTCCCCCAGTGGTTCCTCAAGATCCTGGACATGAAGGAGGAGGTCCTGGCCGCAGCCGATGAGGTGGATTGGTATCCAGATTTTATGAAGGTGAGGCTGAGGGAATGGGTCAACTCACTCAGCTGGGATTGGGTGATATCCAGACAGAGGTATTTCGCAACCCCGATACCCGTGTGGGAGTGTGACAAATGCGGCCACCCTGTCACACCAGGTGAGGATGACTGCTATGTGGACCCCACCATCGACGACCCACCCGTTGAGAGATGTCCCGAGTGTGGAGGGGACCTCAAGGGGTCACAGGAGGTATTTGACACCTGGATGGACTCCTCGATCACCCCGCTTTACAACTCATTCTGGCTGAGGGATGACGCGCTGTTCAAGAAGCTCTATCCCATGTCCCTGCGGCCGCAGTCGCACGATATCATCAGGACATGGGCCTTCTATTCGATCGTAAGGGGGCTTAAACTGGTGGGAGAGAAACCCTGGCGGGAGATCATGATGGGAGGCTTTATCCTGGCAGAGGATGGTACTCCCATGCACGCATCCAAGGAGAACACGATAGACCCTCTTCAGTATCACGATATCTACGGGGCCGATGCCATCAGGTATTACGCGGCGACGTGCACCCTTGGAAAGGACCATCCCTTCAGGACCAAGGACGTAAAAAGAGGGCTGCAGATAATCAGGAAGATCTACAATATGGAGAAGCTTATCTCCCTATCCTTCAAGGGCCTCTCCACGGAGGCGTTGAGGGGTATACTGGAGGAGGTGGAGGGAGGTGGGTCACACCTTCACCCCGTGGACCGTTGGATCCTCCACCGGTACGGAGAGGTGGTGAAAGAGTCCACGGTATCTGCGGACAACTACAGCTTCGACAAGTCGGTGAAGGCAGTTGTGGACTTCACGTGGCTGGAGGTGGCGGACCACTACCTGGAGCTGGTGAAACACAGGATCGGCACGGGGGATAAGGGGGCCATCTACACTCTCTATACCCTCGGCCTGGGAATTGCGAAGCTCATCGCCCCGTTCATGCCCCATATTGCTGAGGAGGTATACCAGTCTCATTACAGGAGCCACGAAGGGGACCTGTCGATCCACATCTCATCCTGGCCCGTTGGGCGCCCATTCGACCCCGATGGATGCGAGAAGGGGCTCTCCGCCATGGAGATAGTCCGATCGATCCGACACTACAAGAGCGAGAGCAAGATATCGCTGGGCGCACGGATAGGCCCGGTGCGCCTCATCACCTCGTCCAGGGAGATGATCGAGGGCTCCGAGGAGGACATCAAGGGCACCGTAAAGGCCGAGGAGGTCACCCTGGAGGACTCGAAGGACCTGACGGAGGAGATCTCCGGACTCAAGCCTGATTTCAGGGCGATGGGCCCTCTCTACCGTGACAGGATGGGGGCTATAGTAA
>JAGLEG010000359.1 GCA_023145185.1 Thermoplasmata archaeon | reverse complement strand
CCACCCCGGGAAGGACATTCGTGATATTCCCGTCATACGATCTGATGGGAAACGTCCTGGACCACCTTGACATGTACTCCCTTGAAAAGCCCGCCGTTACCGAGAAAAGGGGTTGTAGCCAGGATGAGAGGCGTAGCTTCATAGAAGATGTGAAGAACGCACAGGAGATCGCGGTTTTCTGTGTGCAGAAGGGTTCCACATCGAGAGCACTGGACAGCGGGGAGCTCTCCGGTGAGACCACGGTCCTGGTGGGAATGCACATCCCTCCTCCTGGACCCGCGTCCGAACAGAAGAAGAAGTACTTCAGGAAAAAGTTCGAGACCAGGGGTTCAAGCGATCTGGGATATGTGATATCTGTCTGGCTTCCCGCCATTCAATCCGCCCTGGGAACCATAGGCAACTGCCTGAGGAGGTCCGGAGATGATCACAACCTGATCGTTCTCATGGACCGACGATACAAGAAAAGGGACATCAGGGCGTTTTTCCCCAAACCCTATGAGATCCTCACCATCGCCAGTGCTTCCGACTTCAACGGGTCCGATTATTTTCCGCAGGAGGATCATTGATGGTAGATGGTCATCTCAGGTTCTGCGTCCTAGGAAGCTCCAGCAAGGGAAATTCCACGCTTGTGATGGATGGTCACACTTCCATCCTGATAGACGCGGGACTACCCGGAAGATACCTTATTGAACATATCGATGGGATGACGGACACCCTGGATGGAATATTCATCAGCCACGAACATACGGACCACGTTAGGTCGGTGGCCCCTCTTGCTAAAAGGTACGGTTGCCCGATCTACCTCTCACAATCGGTCCACTGGTACATCGACCCGAAGAGAGAGCTCGATACCGTATACGTGGTCGATGGGAACAGATACAGTGTAGGCACCCTTTCCGTAACGCCCATCACACTCCCTCACGATGCGATCGAACCTTTTGGGTTCCTGGTTGAAGGTGCGACCCAGAAGTTGGGCATCGCGACCGACCTTGGACATGTTGACCATAACCTGGTCGATAGATTCACCAACCTCGAGTTCCTGATCATAGAGTCCAACTACGACCCCGTGATGCTTGAAAAAGGTAGATATCCCAGGCCGCTCAAGGATAGGATCAAGGAGGATAACGGGCACCTCTCCAACCAGCAGTGCAGGGATTTTCTCGATCAGGTCGTGGGCAACAGGACCTCGATAGTGATCCTCTCCCACCTCTCGGAGGAGAACAACGACCCCCTTCTGGCCATAGAGACCTCCCTCCCATCCGTCACAGGCAGGGAGAACGAGATCCTGCTCAGGGTCTCATATCCGAAGATGGCCACACCCCTTCATCCTGTGGAATAGAACGTTCTTGATCCGGAAACATGTCAGTTCGTATCCGGAGATTCGTTATGCATAATGCCACACCTGTACAGGTTAGTATAAATACTGGTGAGGATTGATTAATAAACTGGACGACGTGATATCATCACAATATGATATTGAACGAAGCACGTAACAGGGGTGGCTAAATGAGAGATGGATATCCTCCTATGAACAGGGAGCGTAATTTCACCGATACCAGAAGAGCGCCGCGTCATTCTGAACGGGAAGGTCCCTCCAGAGGCCGAACACAGGGACACCTGCATCACGAGGATACGGTACAGGAGACCCCTGATACCAGGCCTCTGAAGATAGCGATGATATCCCTGGTCGTACTGATGCTTATCATCCTTGGATACCTCGCGGTCATGGTCATTCTCGATGAGGAGGATGACGTGGGAGAGACGGGGATAATAACGCAGTTCGTGGGGGGCAGTGACGAGGTCCTCTTGAAGGCCACCTTCAACGGCGAAGAGGTGTATATCGAGATGCCCTCCGATGCACGGGCGATCAAGGCCTCCATGGACGTGGAGGGGATCCTTCCCCCCGGAAGATATAGTTTCGAGGCGGGAAGGGCACCAACCGACGTCGGATACGGGGACCTTGACGGCGACCTGGACCACGATGTGGTGGTGGTCAACTACGCCGATGACAATATGATGGTCATGGACAACGTTGGGGGGCACACCCTCAGGAAGGTCCAGACCATCAACCTCGGCGAGGCCCCCATCAGGGTCGAGGTCGATGACCTGTCGGGAGATGGATTTCCAGACGCTTCCGTGATATGCGAGGATTCTCACGATCTTAGAATATTCCTTAACGACGGACATGGGATGCTCAGGGCCAGAATGGACCCGCTAAACGTGGGTATGATACCAACCGACCTCGTGTACATCGATATCGAGGGAGATGGGGACCTGGACATAGGCGTCTCCTCTCTCACGGATGACTCCATCTCCTTCTTCGAGAACGATGGGGATGGTTTTTTCGAGCCTCTCTTCGAACTACCCACCGAGAAGAACCCCCAGTCAATTGAGGCACATGACATGGATGGGGATTCCCTTGACGACCTTATCGTCTCAAATTCCGGTGACGTGGACCAGGAGGTATTCGACCCCGAGAAGAACAGATATCTCTCCTGGTACCACACGGTTTCAGTCTGGAGGAACACGGGATCTAACAATTTCACCAGATATGTCAACGACCTGAAGACCCAGAAAGGAGTGCTTTCCATCGACATCGGAGATATCAACC
>JAGLEG010000358.1 GCA_023145185.1 Thermoplasmata archaeon | reverse complement strand
TATACCAAGCTAACCCACGGGCCCACGTGTTCACATAGGGTTTATTGGTGGAATACGATGTAACCTATAAACCCTTCGAACGGGAAGTAGATAAAGATGTTAAGATACCAAATTCCTTTTCTATAAGTTTCATTCTGGGAGATAACCAATGGTATCGACTTCAAGAGGACCGATACACGCCACAATATGCAGGTCCTACGACCTGGAACAGATCAGGAACCAGATCTCCCAGCATCTTGACGGTAACAATAAGTTCAAGGATCTGGAAGGGAAGAGGATCCTCCTGAAACCCAATATCCTCTCTGCATCGGACCCCGTAAAAGCGATCACCACCCACCCCATCTTCCTTGAAGCCGTAATAATTGAGCTTAAAAGCAGAGGAGCATCACTGACCATTGGCGACTCCCCGGGGGGACTCTTCAACCGCAACACCCTCACCAAAGCATACAGGGCGACCGGATACGAGGAGATCGCAAAAAAACACGGCGTTGAGCTGAATTTTAACACATCCTACCACGAGGAGAAACATCCTGCAGGCCGTTTCGTCAAATCCTTCAACATAGCGGATTACATCCGGGGACACGACCTGATCATCGCAATACCCAAGATCAAGACGCACATGTTCACCGGCCTCACCTGCGCCTCGAAGATAATGTTCGGAGCGATCGCTGGAACCCAAAAGGTCGGATTCCACACGAGGTTCCCTGACAGATACGACTTCTCAAGGATGCTCCTTGACCTCACGGACCTGACCGCCCCCGATCTGTTCCTGGTGGACGGCATCCTGGGGATGGAGGGGGAAGGGCCCCAGAACGGAACCCCCAGGGACGTGGGCATCATCATCTCCGGCGAGGACCACATCTCCATCGACCTCTTCGTATCCAGGATGGTCGGACTGGATATAGAAGGCCTACCGATCCTGAAGTCCGCCATGGACCTGGGCCTGTTGAAAAAGGACGAAATGATACCATCCCTGGGCGACGGGGCACGATACAAACTGAGCCCCCCCTTCATATCAGCCGAGGGGAGAAAGATCGTCAGGGAGCCCCCCAGGATCTTCAAGAGGGCCATCGTGAACATCACCACAAAGAAACCAAAAGTGAACAGGGCCAAATGCGTGGGCTGCGGCGTCTGCATGGAGAACTGCGCCGGGGACGCCATCGTTATGATCGACGGAAAGGCGAGGATCGACTACTCCAAATGCATAAGATGCTACTGCTGCCACGAGCTGTGCCAGTACAAGGCGATGGACCTCACTCTGGGAAGATCGAAGGTGGAGGATCGGCTGAACAGGGTGATACTGGCCCTCTTCTCAAGGGATTGAATCCTCTATGAATATTGGAAAGGCTTTTAAACAAGAAGCTCTTTTGGCGCCAAAAGGAGGCTGTTTAAATGGCTAACCCTGTTAAAAAATGCATATCATGTGGTGTCCCTCTCACGGAGCCCCAGGACACATCATTCTCCTGCCCGGGATGCGGAAAGACCAAGATCGGCAGATGTACCCACTGCCGCATTCAGTCCGCCAATTATCTCTGTACCGAGTGCGGCTTCGAAGGACCGTAGGGGGAATTGACATGGGCGAGGTTCTACTCAGATACAAGGTCACGCCGGTGGATGCCGATGTTGACTTCGAGAATATTGCCAAACAGTTCGAATCCTACCTCCCCGATCACGGGAGGGTAAGCGGTTACGAGATCAAGCCCTTCGTCTTCGGGATGAACCTTCTCGAATGGGCTGTTGTGCTGGACGACAAGAAGGGCGGCGGGGATGAACTGGAGGATAAACTCCGCGCAACCGAGGGCGTACAGGACATCGCGATCATCGAGATGGGCCTCCTGTGAGGTTGGCATGATCATCAGGGGGACCGTGAGGATCCACCCCACGGAGGACCCTGAGAAGGTCAAGAGCTCCATTACCTACATTTTTCCAGGTTCTGAACTGGCCATGGACGATGGTCTGATCGAATTCACAACTGACGATCCGACCCGATTCGTGGATCACATCTCATCCCAGCTTATCAGGGACACCGCGGCCAGGTTCATATCCCATTCACTTCGGGATGGGACGGCCAGATTCCACCTGAACAAACAGGCCGCGTTCATGGGAGAGGTGAACTTCACGGACGGGGACTCGACCCTGGGCGATTTTTACATCACCATCGAAGACGCGGACGAGCTGATCGGCATCATATCGCCGGAACACGCTTGACGGGCCATATTTGTTCAACACCGTTTATATATGGATGTCCCCAATTGATGTATGATGAGAGAAGGTAGAATAACTATCATCATGGGAGCCCTCCTTCTGCTGGCGCTGGCATTGATATCCATGCCCGTAGAGGTGGATGCGCTGCCCAAGGTCCTTGAGATAGAGGACGATGCCTTCGTCTCGGTATCCCCCTTGGACGATGGTTCCTGCACTCTCAACGTCTCCATAAGATCACCCTACACCCAGGGCACACGATTCCTTCTATCTGCCTCTCTGGAAGGGGGAAACTTCTGGAGTGCTGACCTCCCGGACGAGATCTACCTCTCGTCGCTGGAGCAGAGGGACCTGAAGGTGACGGTCTTCGCCGTCCACGGTGAGGAGGCGGGGAAGAAGGTCACGCTGACCGTCACGGCGGAGACGGAGGACGGTGACCACTCCTTCTCCGATTCTGCCACGATCGAGGTGCTCCCCTACGTGTGGGCATCCCTGGAACCTGTCGAGGAGTACCTGGTGGATATGGAGCTTGAAGGGGAGTTCCTCCTTACCCTCTCGAACGAGGGGAACACCGATCTCCCCTCACTGATATCCATCGATCTCGAAGAGATCGGAGATTACTTCGGAGATCAGGACCCTGTTCTGGTCCCCGCGGACCAGGGAACTACCATCACCATATCATACAAAATGCCAGCTGACATGGACTGGATAAATGCGAGGATCACCCCAAAGAT
>JAGLEG010000357.1 GCA_023145185.1 Thermoplasmata archaeon | reverse complement strand
AGGCCATCGATATCATGTGCGTCTCCCCCCTTCATCGTCTTGACAAGGTCCAGCTTCTTCTGGTGATATCTGGAGATCGCAGGCCCTAGATCTCCCCTCCCCTTGATCACCGAATGTGGTGCCAGGAGGGTCCCTTTTCTCCCTCTTCTAGACGAGGATACTCCCTCGATCAGGACCTCCGCGTTGGCGTAGTGGTCCGGATGACAGTGTGAGATGAGGATGGCATCGGTGTCATTTGGATCGATCCCGTTTCTCCTGAGGGCTGAAAGGGCCCCCGGGCCAGGGTCTATGTGGAGCCTCGGCCCGTCGTCTATGAAGATCCCTCCGGTGGACCTCTCCTGGGTCAGCGTCACGAACCTTCCACCCCCCGTTCCAAGAAAAAGCAGCCTTGTCATGGACATCTCTCGAATCTCATGTTCCAGATGGTATTCCATGGTTAAAATCCCTTTCGCCCCCTATTGGACATTGACCCGACGGCCCCATAATTGACGCAAGTAATGACCTTTTTTCTTGTAAAGGTTATAAATAATAATGGTACATCCACCTTTCAGGGAACATACCCTACGGTCTGAAGGATCAGGGTGATCTGAAGATAGGTCCTTCGGAGATATATGTAGAAATAGATGGAGGAAGTATCATGAAAACCAAGATAAGCAAGATCCTTCTTGCGCTTATGTTCGTGGGTTTTATGTTGGTCCCAGCTGGGATCATCGGTGCATCCGGAGATGACGGGATCACCGAGGATGAGATAGAGCCCAAAGGCAGCATAGTGAGCGCTTCAGAGGATATAACGGTTGAGAGGGCAGACCCCGATGAGATCAGGTACGCCCTTTCCCAGGTAGAGATGGCGGAGCGCGATCTCGGCCAGGCAAGGTTGGTCAATACGGAGCGCGTGACAGATGCGTTCAACAGCGAGCTCCTGACATCGGACTTCGATCTCTCTCTTGCAAAGCCGTCGATGATGGCCATGGAGACCAGGGCATCGGATGACGAGCAGAGCACCGACCATTGGGATATGTACAATGGTTCATTGGTCAGCAGTACACTGCCGGAGTCCATAACCGGTACGCTTGACAGTAAAGCGGTAGCCACGAACTCCGATAGCATCGACTGGTACAAGATCGAGGTGACCAACGTGGATCCCCGGGCTCCCGGGTCCGTGGCGAACTTCACGATGGCCCTGGACTCATACGACTCCTCGGCGGCCTCCCTGGATGATCTGTACGAGTTCAGGCTCATGGACGACGGCCAGGGCGGCCTCGAGCTCGAGCACGATTATCTGGATTTCCTTGAGATGACGGTCATCCATAATGATTACTGGAGCGGCACCTCCTACAAGGGCGGCTACGAGTTCTTCTACGACGATCAGGACGATGACGATTCCTGGGTCCATGACGGTGATAACCTTCTGTACCCCGATGACAACTGGACCTTCAACTGGAGGGCGGACCTCAAGTCGGAGGGCGTCCGGGATACCGATGGGTTGGGCAACGGATTGACCGAGCTCAACTGGTACTATATCGGCATCAGCTGGAACTATCTGATCGTGACGGGAGCGCCCACAAGGGGGACGTTCGAGATCGATTACACATTCACCATAAGCGCACCCGAGATGGATAGTGACAACGTATATGCCAACGACTGGAAGAACGGCACCGCTCTGGGCTCATCGGTCACCAGCACCCTGAACACCTTGAAGGACCAGGAGGATTGGTTCCAGATCGAGGGCAACGATTACGACAAGATCTGGAAGATCGACTTCTGGTGGAACAGGACGCTTCCGATAGATCTGGAGATCAATTCATGGTCACAGTCCATGTACGTATCGTACATCGACATATGGATGAACTTCTACTTCCTCTGGGCCCACTGGGGCGATGACCAGGTATGGGGAAATGATGACGATGGCTACTTCGGCATGGTGTTGACCTATTCACTCTACCTCGGAGGAGGGAGCTTTGTGGCCACCGATCAGAACGGGGACCAGATAACGGCGGTTCCCGGCTGGTTGATCAACAACATGACCGGGGGCTCGTCCGATACCAGAAAGATGTATATGGGCGTGATCCTGGAAGCGACCGTCCTCGCCATAGATGGCAACGGCAATTTCGTGGGCCTGTACGCCCCGTCATTCGGAGCCATTGAGGAGTATTCGATCGACATATCCATCGCAGAGGTAATGGAAAATAACCCGCCAGAGATAACCAATATCACGGCCCTGTCAACCAACCCGGAGCATGAGATGGGAGGCAACTACGATGACGACTTCGATATCATCGTGACTTATACTGACGAGGACAACAACGAGCCAAATGAGCTGTGGGTTGAGATAGATCCCGGCTACGGCAACACGCCCATAAACATCTCCGCGATATCCTATGCGGTCGACAAATTCGACTACGACTACACGGATGGTAAAGAGTACAGGGTGACCTTCACCGGCAGAGAGCTGGGGTCCGATCCGGAGTTTCACGTCGTGACGGCATGGGCAAAGGACAAGCTGTCCAGTGGTGCCATACAGTCCCCACAGTGGTCCCTACCCCTGGAGGTCGCGAACCTGATCAGGGTCTGGAACGACGAGCCACCGGAGCTCAACACCAACTTCGCAGGCTTCGACCCGATCAACGAGGACTCTCCAACGGTCTCCCAACCCCTCGATAACTACGTGGACGGGATGTTCAGGGACGCGGAAGGGTTCGCTGGCTTCTACATCTGGAACGAGTCCATTGACGACGAGGGCGATTGGGACGTCACCTTTGACACGGACCTTCTCCATGTGGACATCGTGGAGGAGTATAACCTCTGGTACGCGAAGATCACCCCCAAGGCCAACCAGCACGGTCAGGGGACCCTCAGGTTCAAGGGCTACGACGACTACATGAGCGTAGAGGGCGTTTGGCCCATCACCGTCTCGGAGGTCAACGATCCGCCCATGGTCATAAGCGTCGATATAGGCGGCACCATTGTGGACGTGGATAACACCCAGCCGGACAGGCCGGTGGCCCACCTTGAGGACGAGACGGTCCTCGAGGATAAGGAGTTCACCTTCCAGATAATCGCCGAGGACCAGGACCTTGAGGGAGAGAGGCAGAAACTGGAGTACTCCTTCGTCAGGGCCCTATCCGATGGATGGGACGCGGACATATCCGTGACCTGGGACACGGGAGAGGTCTCCTTCACACCCACCAATAATGACGTGAAGGCCGGCAACTCCAAGATGACATTCGGCATCTCGGACAACAAGGACGAGGGCGAGATCAAGCTCGAGGTGTACTTCGAGGTGACCAACGTCAACGGCGCCCCGGAGATATCCATACCCACTATCACGCAGAGGACCTACACCCAGTTCAGGGAGGTCAGGATCAAGCCCGTAGCGTCGGACGACGACCCGGATGATACCAAGACCTTCAGCGTGAACATGCTTTCGGCCATAGGGGCCGATGCGGATTCCATCGCGGACCAGCTTCAGTATGCAGAACTTCGTGAGGAGGTCGACTGGGGCATCAACACCGCAACCGGCGAATTCTGGTTCAAGGTGGACGATCAGAACATCTGGAAGACATCCACGGGGATGGACGGCCAGGTGGAGATCACCCTGGTCTTCGAGGTGAAGGACAGCAAGGGCCTCACTGCAACCGCGGATATCGTCCTTATCCTCACGGATGAGAACGAGGAGCCGGAAAAGCCCGTGGAGATATTCTACGATATCGTGGATGAGGACGATGACACCGCCGGTATCCAGAGCCTGGACGTGAACTTCTGGGTGGATCCAGTATCCGACCCGGACGAGGACAATCTCAGGTACAGGTGGGACTTCGGCGACGGTCAGACCGGAGAGGGTATCAACGTCAACCACACCTACGCCAAGGGCGGGCCCAAGAACGTCCAGATGTGGGTTGAGGACGACGAGTATCAGACCGACAGGATCGCTCAGCAGATCGATCTGGAGGAGCCGGTCGACGATAACGGCGGCACAATTATTGACCCGACGAAGGATCCGACGATAACGACCGCAGAAGATGACAACACCATGTGGATCATCATGGGCATCATCGCTGCGGTGTTGTTCCTGGCGCTGATCGTGGGCGCCTTTGTGATACTCAGGAAGAAGCCCGCACCCGAGGGATACTACGACCCCAACATGTACGGTGCACAGGGACTGCCTCCGGCACATTCTGGTGAGCTGCCCCCAGCATCCACGCAGGGAGGTCTACCACCCGCAGGCCAGTCGCCCCAGGGGCTCCCACCAGCACAGACGCAGGCAGCTGCCGCTCCTGCGAGCAGCCCTGCGGATAAAGCACCCCAGGGACCTGCAGGTTCGTCCTGTGGAAATTGCGGATCCCCCGTGGACCCGTCATGGTTCCTATGCCCCAACTGCAAGTCACCACTTCAGTGATGCGGCAAATGGATCCCGGGGGGGGGCGTTATCTCGCCTCCCCCCTTTTTTTATTTTAAAATTTTATAATTTAAAAGCTAAGCAAGGTATACTGGTTTTTGAGCGCTCACGCTATTTAGTAAACGCTCGTATCAATGGACAGGTGTTACCATACGGGCAGATCAAACCTGACTCTGACGTATGAATACTGATGGGTGTCAAAGTTAGGCCTCTCCCAACATTGACTTCTCTGGGATCAAACCGTGACGACCTTACCGATAACGATGTTACCGGAGACCTTCTCCACCTTGATCTTGCATTTCTGGCCCTTGGCAACCCCAGGCACGTATATGACGAATTTGCCCCTCTTGGCGAGTCCGTCTCCCTGTTTCCCCACGTCCTGTATCATCACCTCGAGCTCGTCTCCGATGATAACAACGCCCTTCTTATCCTGCGCCTTGAGTCCCTTCTTGACCTTTACGGGGCGTTTCGCGCCGCAGGCCATGCACTCCACGACCTGGGTCCTCCCCTCCTTGATCAGGTGGGTATCGGGTTTTCCGCACTCCCCGCAGATCACATACCTGTTCACGTAATCCTCGATCTTCTCGTCAAGCTTATCCTTTGAGACCTGGGACTTCAGGATCAACCTTCTGCCATCCCTGGAGCCAGCCGAACCCAGCTCTCTGAGGATCTGTCCCAGTATGTGCTCCGGTTCCCTCCGGATGGAGTCGACGATCTCCTGGAAGTTCTTGACAACGGTGTTGCGCCCCTCGTACATGATGTCGGGAGGAGGAAGGCTCCACCTCTGGTGGTCCTTGATCTCATCCTTTGGCATCGCCTCCCATGCTCTACCGAGCAGGGCCTCGTAATCGTTATCATCTGGCATGACAGCACCGCCTTTAACATCGTCCCATATAAACCCGATTATATAAAGTTGAGTACACGGGGAGATTATTGGGCTCTGTATCAAGAACGATCCATTCCCTTCCGGGCGGGTATGGGCATTGTTTTGATCTTTCGAGTGTGGAACGACCGTTTTTGACCCTATTGTTGACATCTTGACCTTTCTGTTGACAGGGGAGCGTGATACCCTTATATCTCCGCCTGAGGAATGTATGCACAGGAGGATAAAAAATGAAGGAAAACCACCGGAAGATATTGCTTGCCCTCTCGATAATGATCTCCCTGATCATCTCATCGCAGTCGTTGGATAGCACGGTGGGAGAAGAACTGCCTGATATCGAGGGTATTGCCGTCCATGTCATTGGCGATAACGGAGGCCCCACGCTGGAGAGGGTCCCGCAGGAGGAGGCGGTGGACCTTGGATCGATCATCAACGATATGGCCCTCTCCCCGGAAGGGGTAGAGTTCAACGATCACACTGCCGGGCATTCATTGTACGGCGAGCTCGAATGTGAGAGGATGGATGCGTCCCGGATGCAGAGAGCCCTCGCCGCCCCTACGAGGGCAAGCGACGATGAGCAGAGCACTTCTTTCATGGATTACCAGAACGGTTCCCTGCTCTCTCCCCATGGCGAGCAGGTATTGGGCGCTCTCGATATGAAAACTATCGTGGCCAATAGCGATTTCGTGGACTGGTACAAGCTGGAGCTGACAGATGTGGACCCCAGGGCAAATTCTCCCGATGGCGTTTACAACGTCAGCCTGACGCTGGATAGATATGCCAGCGCAGAGGGGTCCGTTGATGAACTATACGAGCTCAGCCTGGTGGATGACGGCTCCGGCGGGAGCACCCTGGTGGAGGATTACGCGGATTATCTGAGCATAAGCATCCTGTACGTGGATGAGTGGGGGGGCGAGTCGTACATGGGCGGGGGCGACCTCCTTTTCGACGATGGGGACGATGGGGACGGGTGGGTCTGGGACGGCAGCAACGGCCTGTATCCAGGGGATAACTGGACGCTGAACTTCGTGACCCCCGACAGCTCCAGGCTCGTGGGAAGCGCCGAGGAG
>JAGLEG010000356.1 GCA_023145185.1 Thermoplasmata archaeon | reverse complement strand
ATCTCGGACCTTCCATCCGGGAGATGGATATCTCCCGGGTATGGACTGAAATCATCAGCCTGTGACAGCTTGTACTCTATCCTGGCATCATCCTCGCTCGTGGACAGGTTCATTCTTGGGGTGGTCCAGTACCATCCATCCTCCCCATCAGGAGACTCGGGGGATAGTGTCAAGGTGCAGTCAGGAGGTGTCGTATCCACCTTGATCACCAGCTCGGATAAGTTTGAGCTCCTTCCCGAGAGGTCCTCCGCCCACGCCATTATTCGATGTTCCCCCTCCCCGATCAGGAAACCTTCCGAATAGATGGTATCGGGCCCATCGTCAACGGTATAGTGATAGGTAATGGATGAGCCCCTATCATTCTCAAGGCCTGAAATTGAGATCAATGGATCGGTATCGTACCAGCCGTTCTCGCCCGTTGGACCCTCCGGTGAGGGCGTTATCATTGCTATGGGGTCAACCAGGTCCACGCCCACGTCAACGTGCTTCTCCTCCTCCAGATTTCCCGCGATATCCTCTGCGAAGAAATGGAGGTGGTGGAGCCCCTCACCAAGTGCCGGTATCGAATAGTTGAGCGAGCTGTTCGTCACCCGGTAAGGGCCGTCGTCGATCCTGTAGTGCACATCGCCCTTCTCATTGGGTATCAGGGTGATGTTGACATCCTTTTGGTACCAGGTCCTGGTCACAGGGTCATCCTCCACCTCCATTGTGGTTATTGGGGGTATGATGTCGGAGATCCTGACGTATCCAAGGTGAGGGTTGTGGTTCTGTTTCCTCACGGTGAGGTTGATGTCGCAGAACCAATCCAGCTCAAGTTCGAAGCTCGCCTTTCCGTTCTCATCGGTGGTTCCCAGTGAGAATACGCCCCGCTGAAAGTTCTGCAGGGTGACGTTAGCATCCGGTACCGGCTCACCATCTTCGTTCTCAACTGTAACGATGATATAGGGGTCCAGGTCGTTCTCGTGCTGCACCTTGACGGACAGCAACCCCTCGTACCCGGTCCATATGTCAGTGGCCGGCTCGCCAAGGAGCGTGTACTCAAGCCAGCACATCGAGACCTCGGCGTTGTTCACGTTGTTGAACTGTCCGGCCCACATCTCGGCATAATGTCCCTTTGCGTCAGTGAAGGACCTGCCCAGGTTGTATTCATTCAGGCCGCCCACCTGTCTGGCATAGTCCTCCTGAAGGCCGTTATCATAGGGAAGATACCTGTTGGCACCAAGTATCCCGACCGAGGTCCTCGAGGAGCCAATATAGCCGATGGCACCCCCGTTCACATTCTCTGTAAAAGCCTCTC
This sequence comes from Thermoplasmata archaeon, assembly GCA_023145185.1. Classification (GTDB taxonomy): domain Archaea; phylum Thermoplasmatota; class Penumbrarchaeia; order Penumbrarchaeales; family Penumbrarchaeaceae; genus JAGLEG01. The sequence goes on along the minus strand of JAGLEG010000356.1, from coordinate 5,847 downwards.
CAAGGCAGTCGTTGAACCTCTGCGACGGGCAGCCGGAGGTGTCGTCGAACCAGGTCGTCAGGCATGCCAGGGTCGAGATGACGGGCAGCATGGGCCCGTTCGTGAGGTCCCTGGCATCCCTGTCCCGGTAAACAACGCCTGCCCCGTAGTTATCGCACCAGACCGTGGGTCCACCGTGGTCGACGAACTGTATGATCCCTCCGCCGTCCTGTATCGCATCATCCAGTATGGTGACCGAGAGGTTATCGAGGCTCTCGTAGAGCTCGGACCTCATTTCGTATGCCGATGAGAGGTATTTATCCCACAGGTAGTTGGAGTGCACCGTCCCGTCCCCTTCGCTGTGCGTGTTGGCGGCGGCGAGGATCGCGTTCCCCCCCCAGTTGTTATCGTCCAAACCGGTTTCGTAATCGATCAGCTGCTGGATCTTTCCCTCCCAGATATCAGGATCGTTTATCGCCAGCCTTGATACGTACAGATCGGGTATTATATCCTCCATGTCACCTATCTCGGCATACTGGCCGTCCCCGTCCAGGTCCCACGTTCCATCCAGGCAGGAGAAATATGAGTCCGCTGGGATGAAGCCGTCGTCCCAACCCGCATAGGCATCGGAGTCCACGACCCTTTTTGTGGGCACTGTATCCCAATCGCCGGCCAGGAGAACGAATTCAAGCGCATCCCACCCATCCACAACGTCCACGAGATAATCCCGGACCCTGTCCGCATCATCTCCAGGCCCTTGATACTCATCCAGGATATCCTCAACGTTCACTATGGATGTGGCAGTTCCCAGCTGATTTCTCCAATTTGAAAGGGGGACCAGGCTATCCCTGATCCCTTCGGATGTTATGATAAGGTAGATCGGGCTGACGTCGAGGTTCGATGAGATCGACAGCGTCCCGGGAACGTTCAACGGGTCGCCCTCCGACCTGGTGGGCGTCGGCCCGGACATATCTTCGCTCCACTCTATCTCAAGTTCCACGCTCTCACTGTGTTCCACATCTCCTGAACCGGTGAGGACAGCCGGGGATATCCACAGGGAATATATGTGGAGGAGATCACCATTTTCACGTCGATATCCTGCATGTGATAACCTGTGTCTTTCCGCGGGGTAGGAGGGGCTCTTGACCCACGGATGGAACGGCTCCTGCTCCTCCCAGGGAGTTACTGCCTCCGGCATGGTTCCAAAGGCAGGGCCGATATTGACCGATCTGGTATCAACGTTTTTCGTATCGATGGATATTATGTCCCCTCTGACGGCGATGGAGGTTGCCAGCCACGGGACCATGGGCGTGCCAGGTGTGGGGTCAACGACCTCCTCCCATTCACTGCCGCCCTGAAAACCGAGGGAGATTCCACCGCCGACTATGGATGTAGAGACGTGCTGGATAGATATCGGTGAAAGAGGGTCCTGAGAGGCGGCCATCCTGTTTCGGATCGTTATGACCGTTCTGAAGGTGCTCTTCTCCTGGAGAACTGCATCATCCTGCGCATCGTTCTGAGTTACGGCTGTCGTCATCATCGGGACGATCACCGTCAGAACGATGAGCGTTGTCCAGATGCACCTTCGTTTTCCTATCACGGTAAGCGATACTGGATGCTGGACTTAAATTTAATGGTAATCGATGGAGTCCACCCCACCCATTATCCTGTTAACAGGGTGTCAACTATTGAAGGGGTCGTCGATGAAGCTCTCGGCGGGACATGGGCCCAGACATGATCCGCAGTGTGTACATCGTCCAGTATCTATCACCACGTGTCTGCCTTTACCGTCGACCCTCAGGGCCCCTGTGGGGCACCGGCCGACGCAGATCCCGCAGCCAATGCATCCAGTGCTCCGCTTGGCTATCGAGCGCACTACACGTTCTCGTTCATCGATCTCACCTTCATCCCTGCCTTTGAGGATCAATGTACCGTCCGAGAAGATGTCCAGTACCGACCTCTTTCCGGACCCTCCGTTCTCAAGGACCTCCCATCCCTTCGTGCCGGTGATCTCCCGTACCTCTCCAATGATGTTCAACAGGTTGATGAGGGTCCCCCAATCCACGCCCGGGTCTATCATTCCCTCCCTTGATATCCCATATTCACATGTCCTGTGCCCCTCGACGAGCACTACCGGGTCACCCCCAAATGACCTCCTTCTCCCCGGTTCGAGGAGCTCTTTCTCCATGTCAAGGGTGCGGGCCAGCTCCCTCATGTGGGGAGGGAGCTTTTTGAACCTGTGAAAGCCGTATTCAAGCCACTCCCTGGGCAGGCCCCTGTCGGCCCTCTCTTTCTCCAGCGCATCTTTCCATTGTGTCGTGTCCAGCTCGGATACATCCAGTGAATACATCTCCGACAGGTCCACCGACGGACAGAGGTAACAGCCTATCCTGGCGAACCCCTTTTCGTACAGGACGTTGTAGGGGGCAGATCTCATGAAGATGTACAGCCAGACATCCAAAGCCGTCCAGTTCTGAACCGGCGAAGCTCCTCTCTGCAGTGGTACCCAGGGGTTGTTCCAGACGCTCCCCTTCTTTTTTCTGGAGTCGGATTCATACCTCCTCTGTCCGATCAGGGTCAATACTCCATGTGGAAAATTCTCCCCGATCACGTTGGTGGCGGGCCCCAGTTTACATCCCTTGCAGCACCAGCGAAAATCCCTTCCCGGTGGGCCGAACCTCTCGAAGTTCTCGAAGAAGGACACATCCGGATGTCCCTCATGAAGGGTCAGATCGTACTCCCTGGCGAAATCCCTGACGTATCTCACCGTCTCGGGGAACTCGATCCCGGTGTCTATGAAGATGAGGGGTGGCCTGAGGCCCGCATCGAGCGCCAGCAGAAGGGTTGCAAGGGAGTCCTTCCCCCCGGAAAATGAGACGGCCACGGGAAGGCCCTCACTTTCTGCCGTCCTTTCAATGAACGACACCGACCTTCGGACGAGGTCGTCCAGCAGGGGCCTGTTCACCTCTATGACCCTGTTCCATACAGATATCCAATCTCGGTCCGCCCCGACCTTTGAGGGTTCAGGCTCAGTATGTTCCAGGTCCAGGACCCACCTGATCTTGACCCCCATCCCCTTCGTCCCACACATATCGGAGGCATCCTTCCTGGCGTTGCCGGAGCCCAGAACCCTTCCATCCTCGGTCAGGATCAGCACCTCATCGCCGATGATCACGTCCTTATGGCTATCCAGGATGCCCGGTGAGAGCAGATTCGCACTTTTAAGAAGAAAAGGTATGGCGCTGTCATCGGCCACCACATAGCCTCTTGACGGTTTGAATCCGCAAGACCTTAGACGCTCTCCTCCCCCCTTCCTGAGGATAAGGAAATGGTCGAGGGCCTCCGTTCTGAAGGATATCGATCCAAGGACCTCCCCCCCGCCTATCAGCTCGTCCAATCGATCCGGTGCGGGGCAGGGGTTGATGACGATGGGCCGATGGACCCCGAATATAAGGTCCCCGGCGCCCTCTCCCCACTGTTTCGATGCGAGCTCCTTCGCCTCCTTGATGTCGTGAGGAAATGCCGGCCTGATATCGCCTGGAGGGGTGTATTCCACCCTCTTGATCTTCCCTCCACATGATGGACAACCCTTCCCGCGTATGATCGGTGAACAACAGGATGGGCACCATTTCAGCTCCATCTTACCATGTATCACGGCAGGCATATCAGCTCTCAAGGATGAAGGCCTATTTGATATCTTTCACGAAAGGCCTACGATGGATCAGTTCTCTACATCTATCTGATCGAATATGTGAAGGCCTTCAACCGCGCTCTCCTCCACTTTCAGATCGGCCCTGTCCATCAGCTCCCCGGGTGGGGGGCTCGACTCCTCCCTCTTCACGTGATAGAGGGGACTGAGTATCTCCAGGCCTGACCTGTGGAACGTTAACAACATCTGTTCCATGACCGCCGTTCTGATGTGAAGCATGCTCTGAGGCCGGTCTATGTACGCCTTCACCCTGTACTCTACGGCATGGTCCAGGAATCGTGTGATCAGGACAAAGGGGGAGGGGTCCTTCAGAACACCGTGCGCCGAGAGGGCTGACTCCTTCATCAGTTCCCTCGCTTTTTTCGGATTGATATCGTATCCAAGTGAAACATCTATTACCACGGTGAAGCCCCCCTCCCTGGCCGACCGGGAGTAATTCACAATACTTGTGGCAAGGACGATATTGTTGGGCACCTCTATGATCTCACCCTCGAGGTCCCTGATAGTGGTGAACATCATACCTGAATTTTGAACATCACCTACTATGTCGGTCCCCACCAGTACACGGTCCCCGATGTCGAACGGTTTGATCGACATCAGGACCAGCCCCGAGAGAAGGTTCCCTATGGACCCCGTCGCTGCGAAGGATATGACGAAACCTATTATCATCGATATGACCAGGATGAACGTCTGTCCAATATCTGCCATTCCCCCCATGGAGAGGGCGGTGAACAGGACTATCAGGCCGATCACAAGATAGACCATGCCCTTGACGCCCTTCTTGCCCATCTGGACCAGCTGAAGGGTCTCGGGCTTGGTCCTGCCCTCAACCTCGTTGAAAAAGACCTCAATGAACTTGTGGCTCAGGATCGCGATCACTACAAGGATGATGAGGAAAACCAGCTCTCCGGCGCTCTTTTTCAGGAAATCCAGGATCAGGTCGGTGATCTCCTTGCTCAGCCCGAGGGCGAGCAGGATCAGGGTGAATATAAGAAGCCCGCTTGTCAGGATCACAAGATAACGTGTAACGGTCTCAAGGAGGGTTAGAAGCTGGGCCGGAAGGATCCCTTTCTTCTTATCCTTCTGAGCCCGTCTGATCCGCTCCCAGAGGGTGGTATTGCCAAAGAGCATGACCCGGGTAAGGAACATGATGAGAACGATCATCATGATGGGGCCAGCCGCCTGTTTTACGAGGGTCCAGATATTCTCATCGATGTATGGTGACATCTTCGCTATCTGCCCGGTGATAACGAAAATGACGCCCACGAACGTGACCCGGCGGAGGAGATTTTCCGACCCCTTGAACCATTCGGTGCCGAAGATGGACCCCTCCTTGCTCCTGGCCCGCGTGATAAGCCTCATCAGGACGCCGTATAGTATGGTAATGCCGGCCAGGATCAGTATCAGGACGAGGATATCTATCCAATGGTCATTCAGGAACGACCAAATATCCTCCATGTTGATGAAAGGTTTCTCCTCACCTTCTCCCGTTTCGAGGTCGTAGGACCGGTCCTCACCCCAGACAAGGGTGATGACATCCGTATGCAGTATCGTGTCTCTCCTTGAAATGGTGAGGTTATATGTGCCCGCCAGGGCTGATAGCGTATACGTCCCGTTCTCACTGGTCTTTGTGGTCTTTACCGTAATTGGGCTCTCCCGGGAGAGTAGAACGGTACATCCGGACAGGCCGTCCCCAAACCTGTCGGTAACACTTCCACTGAAGGTCGATCGGACCGGAGCATCGGTATCTATGCTGAAGTCAAAATGTCTCTTTTCCCCATCGGCCACGTCGAAGGCGATCCTCCATACGATCTGCCCTCCAGGAGTTATGACCAGTAATTCATAGGACCCTCCCGAGGTGTTGATCAGATAATGGCCATCCCGGTCCGATCGAACATCTTTTCCCTGAAAGAGGGCCGTATCGATCCTGACAGTGTAGTTGCTGAGAGGAGTTCCCTCCTCATCCACCACGAAACCCCATATCTGGGAGGTCTCCAGGTCAGACAGGTCAACGGCCTGGGTTTCCCCGGGCCCGTAGGTGCCCCATGACAGGGAAATAACAATGATAAGCAGAAAAAATATGCGTGCGTATCTTCCCTTCATGGTACCCCTCACCTGATCGTTCACGATCGACCCGGTCATATATCAACGCCCTGCAG
>JAGLEG010000355.1 GCA_023145185.1 Thermoplasmata archaeon | reverse complement strand
TACGTGGTGCACAAGGACCTCTATATCGAAAAGGATTCATCCCGCAACGAGGAGATCGATCTGCTGCGCCACAAGGCGACCCAGTCCCTTATGACCAGGAACGATACCATTGTGGTCTCTTCGGTATCATGCATATTCGGCCTGGGATCTCCCAAGCAGTACAGGACAAATTCCCTTGAGGTCCACACAGGGGACGCCATGGTCAGGAAGGACCTCATATCCAGGCTCGTGGAGATGCAGTACACCAGGGGAGAGACCCTTGAGAGGGGGTCCTTCAGGGTGAGGGGGCAGAGGGTGGAGATAGTCACCATCGACGAGAAGCTACTGTGCCTTGAGATCGTGAGTGATCGTATAGAAGTGATCTCCCTTGTGGATCCCGTGACAGGCGACGTGGAGGACCAGCAGGAGGAGGCATTGATATTTCCGGCAACCCATTACAACGTTGAACTGGAGAAGATGGAGGAGGTTCTTCAGGAGATCGAGGCTGACCTTGAGAAGAGGGTCAGCTGGTACCTGGGCCAGGGGATGCATCTCGAGGCGGAACGCCTCAAGCAAAGGACGCTCTTCGACGTGGAGATGATGAGGGAGACGGGGTCCTGTGCAGGTATCGAGAACTACTCCCGTTATTTCGATGGGAGGCGTCCTGGCCTTCCTCCATACACCTTGATGGACTTCTTCCCCGAAAAATATCTTCTGGTCATAGATGAATCTCACGTAACGGTCCCTCAGATAGGGGCCATGTACAACGGGGACCGGTCCAGGAAGGAGAACCTCGTGGAATACGGGTTCCGGCTTCCAGCGGCACTGGACAACAGGCCGCTCAAGTTCAAGGAGTTCGAGAAGAGGCTATCGATGGTGTTGTTCACCTCGGCAACTCCAGGGCCGTACGAGAGGGAGATATCGGACCGTACCGTCGAACAGCTCATACGTCCCACCGGCCTTCTCGACCCGGAGGTGGTGGTCAGACCCACCCATGGACAGATGGAGGATGTGCTCTCCGAGATACGGTCCAGGATCGAGAGGTCCGAGAGGGTATTGATAACCACCCTCACCAAGAGGATGGCTGAGATGTTCTCTGAACATCTGGAGGAACTGGGGATCAAGGTCCACTATCTTCACTCCGATATAAAGACAATGGAACGGGTTGAGATCCTGCGGGACCTGAGGTTGGGGAAATACGATGTGGTGGTGGGGATCAACCTGCTCAGGGAGGGATTGGACCTGCCGGAGGTATCCCTGGTGATCATAATGGATGCGGACAAGGAGGGTTTCCTGAGGTCGGAGACCTCCCTGGTACAGACGATCGGCAGGGCCGCAAGGAACGTATCCGGCAAGGTGATCATGTATGCGGATAAGATCACCGGGTCCATGGACCGGGCCATCGGTGAGACCAACAGGAGGAGGGAGATACAGCAGGAGCACAACCAGAGGCACGATATCTCGCCGGCGACCATCAAAAAGGAGGTGAGGTCCATGATCAGGTCGACCCTCACAAGGGAGGGGTCCACGATATTTGATAAGGGGCCCGAGGATATGGACGTGGATACCCTGATCGTGGAGCTTGAGAACGAAATGCATCTTGCAGCCTCAGGGCTAAGGTTTGAGGATGCGGCCCTGATAAGGGACAGGATAACGGAGTTGAAGAAGGAGAGGAGATGATGCAGGAAGAGCCACTGGGTTTGATGTTGTACGGGTATTCAGAGGAACACGCAATGACCATCAGGGAGAGTTTGTCGGATCTGCTGGGAGGTAGGGTGATCCTGATGTCCGCTTCCGGAAGGGAGGAGGAGAAGGTGGGGGGGATATTGGAGGATCACGAGAAAGGCATGTTCGTGGAGGGTGAGGTGTGCTTTGCAATGTTGCTGGGTTTTACCGATCAGCAGATCAAGGATACGCTTCGAGGCTTTCCCGGGGATGAGGGGATCACAAGGCCGATATTCACAACCCTCACCCCGACGAACGCGGATTGGACCATCTCACAGCTCGTTGCAGACCTTCGGGAGGAAGAGGCCTATTTCAAGAAGATGAGGGAGCGAAGGTCCAATGGGAAGGGTCCCGAATGACCATAGCATGAGTCCTTGACAAAATCTAATTACCCTGATGGGATACGGGCATTACGATCGATCTATCGGAGGGATAAACATTGAGCAGGACAGATGAGATCATTGAGATGGATAACAGGTTCGGCGCCCATAATTACCACCCAATACCGGTGGTGATCTCCCGGGCGGAAGGGCCCTGGGTCTGGGATGTTGAGGGAAAGAAGTATTTGGACTGCCTTTCAGCCTATTCGGCAGTGAACCAGGGACATCGTCACCCTCATATTGTAAAAGCCATGAAGGACCAGGTGGACAGGTTGGACCTCACCAGCAGGGCATTTCACAATGACGTTATGGGTGAATTTCTGAAAAAGCTCACCCGGTTCTGCGGTTTCGAGAAGGCCCTTCCGATGAACACAGGGGCAGAGGCCGTCGAGACGGGCATCAAGCTTGCCAGAAAGTGGGGTTACGAGGTGAAGGGGATACCGAAGGACAAGGCCGAGATCATAGTCTGCAGTGATAATTTCCACGGCAGGACCACGACGATAGTGGGTTTCTCCTCGGACCCGGATGCCTACGAGGGCTTTGGCCCCGCCACCCCCGGGTTCAAGATGATCCCATTTGACGATCTGGATGCACTGAAGGGTGCAATAACGGATAATACCGCGGCATTCCTCGTTGAACCCATACAGGGCGAGGCCGGAGTGAAGGTACCATCGGAGGGATATCTGAGCGGCATCCGCCAGATATGCACGGATAACAATGTCCTGCTTCTGCTTGATGAGGTTCAGACCGGATTTTGCAGGACAGGAAAGAGGTTCTGCTGGATGTATGAGGATGCAAGGCCGGACGTGCTGTTGGTTGGAAAAGCTCTCGGAGGCGGGCTGTATCCGGTCTCAGGGATCCTGGCAGACGGCGAATTGATGGATGTGTTCACGCCTGGAACCCACGGATCCACATTTGGGGGAAACCCGATAGGGTCCGCCGTTGCAATGGCCTCATTGGGCGTACTGGAGGATGAGGAGCTCGACATCAGGGCCAGTGAGCTTGGAGAATATTTCATGTCAAGGCTCAGGGAGATAGGGTCGGACAGGATCAAAGAGGTCCGGGGGAGAGGACTCCTCGTTGCGATCGAGCTGTTCGAGAGCGCCGGCAAGGCCCGGGAGTACTGTTACAAGCTGAAGGACAGGGGAATTCTCGCAAAGGATACGCACGATACCACGATACGGTTTGCCCCAGCGCTTACCGTGGAAAAAGCGGATCTGGATTGGGTGGTTGACCAGGTCAGGGCTGTTCTGGAGGAGTGACCTCACCACATATTGGGCCAGGTCTTCCCACTGCGGTGGTAGAAGACCTACGCGCGGTCCTTGGTGACCGTCGTATGCATCGATGTTGGCGATCCGGATGGATCGCATTACTTTCGCCCATCCGGGTGCTGTCTCTAACATTTATAGAGAATGACTTATCTATAAGCTTATTATTCGAATGGCAGGCGGGATATGGCAAAGGATATGATATCGATCCGAGGTGCAAGGCAGCACAACCTGGACTCCATTGATGTGGACATTCCAAGGGATAAACTGGTAGTGGTAACGGGGCTTTCCGGGTCTGGCAAATCATCTCTTGCCTTCGATACGATATATGCGGAGGGGCAGAGGAGGTTCATTGAATCCCTGTCGTCCTACGCACGCCAGTTCCTGGGGGTCATGGATAAACCCGATGTGGACTCGATAGAAGGGCTATCCCCCGCGATATCGATCCAGCAGCATTCGGCATCCCGGAATCCCAGGTCCACCGTTTCAACCACCACCGAGATCCACGATCACCTGAGGCTTCTCTACGCCCGGATAGGGGTACCCCATTGCCCCGAATGCGCCAGGGAGATAGAGAAACAGTCGATGGATCAGATAATCGACAGGATCATGGGGTCCGGGAGGAGGGAGGTCCTGGTCCTGGCCCCCGTCATAGCCGGAAAGAAGGGAACGCATGTGGACACCCTGCAAAGCCTGCGTAATAAAGGGTACCATCTCGTTCGTGTGGATGGCGTTGAGTATCGGATCGAAAAGGTGCCGGATCTGGATCGGAACAGAAAACATGATATCACGGTGGTTCTGGACAAGGTCTATGCGGATAACGCACACAGGGACCAACTTGCAGATGACGTATCACAGGCCATCGTACTATCAGATGGCATACTTCTGATAGAGGCCGCTGGAGAGGACCCGATATATTTCTCGGAGCGGATGTCGTGCCCGGTTCACGGCATATCGATACCCGACCTGGAGCCGAGGATGTTCTCCTTCAACTCCCCTTTCGGCGCTTGCAGGGAGTGTTCAGGTCTGGGTTTCACACTGGATGTCTCCGAGGATCTGGTGATACCAGATGCGAGCAAGTCCATAACGGATGGGGCGATAACGCTCTTCAGGTCTGATTTCGATGGAAGCTACACTCTCAGCATGCTTGAAACACTTGGTCGCAAAGTGGGTTTCTCCTTGAACGTTCCGTGGCATGATCTGACAGATGGGGCCAGGAGTGCAGTGTTGTATGGGTCGAGACACACCATCTCCTGGTACATGGGCCCACCCGGTGACACGCAGTACCGATCAAGCAAACCATTTGAGGGGATTATACCAACGATCAAAAGGAGGTACAAGCAGACACAATCCGAGGGAATGCGGGAATTCTACAGGAAGTTCATGAGATCCACCTCCTGTCCCTCCTGCGGTGGGGCAAGGTTGAAGCCCGCATCTCTTTCTGTAACGGTTGGGGGCCTCAATATACATGAGGTCACCCGGATGTCCATAAGGGACTCGCTTGATTTCTTCAACTCCCTTCATGGGTCCCTGAATGAGGTGGACAGGATTATCTCGAACCTGGTATTGAGGGAGATCAGGGGGAGATTGACCTTTCTCAAGGATGTGGGCCTGGATTATATCTCCCTTGACAGGAACACTGGCACCCTATCCGGCGGTGAGGCTCAGAGGATCCAGCTTGCCACCCAGATAGGATCCTCCCTTGTGGGTGTCCTCTATGTACTTGACGAGCCCTCGATCGGACTCCATCAGAGAGATAATCGCCGTTTGATAGGCACCCTTGAGAGATTGAGGGACCTGGGCAACACCATCATCATCGTTGAACACGATGAGGAGGTTATCAGGAGATCTGACCACATCATCGATCTCGGGCCTGGGGCGGGGGTCCATGGTGGGGAGATAGTGGGGGAGGGAAGTGTGGATGACATATGCCGATCGGAGAGGTCGATAACGGGCAAATACCTGTCTGGAGAGGCACATATACCGACACCGCGTAAGAGGGTCAAGGGGAGTGGTAAGTACATTATGGTCAAGGGGGCAAGGCAGCATAACCTGAAGGATATAGATGTCAAGATCCCCATAGGCACCATCACCTGCGTCACGGGCGTGTCAGGGTCCGGGAAGTCCACCCTGGTCGATGAGATATTGTACAAGGAGCTAAAGCGTCGAGTCTATGGGTCCAGGGTCATATCGGGGGACCATGATGGCCTGTTGGGCGCCGAGGATATCGACAAGGTGATAGTGATCGATCAATCCCCCATAGGGAGGACGCCCAGGTCCAACCCGGCCACATATACCGGGGCATTCACCCCGATCCGGGAGCTGTTCTCAAAAGTGGTCCTGGCGAAGGAGAGGGGATACAAGGTAGGGAGATTTTCCTTCAATGTGAAGGGGGGAAGGTGTGACCACTGCGAGGGAGACGGCATCATCAAACTGGAGATGCATTTCCTGCCCGATGTATATATTCCATGCGAGGTGTGCAAGGAGAGGAGATACAACAGGGACACCCTTGAGGTCCGTTTCAAGGGAAAGAACATCTCCGACGTGTTGAACATGGATGTGGAAACGGCACTGTCCTTTTTCCAGAATATACCGGCTATCAGGAACAAGCTCCAGACGCTCAATGAGGTGGGCCTTGGATATATCAAACTTGGTCAACCTGCGACAACGCTGTCAGGTGGGGAGGCCCAGCGGGTTAAACTTTCAACCGAGCTCTCGAAGAGATCAACGGGCAAAACGATATACCTTCTTGATGAACCCACAACGGGGCTCCATTTCGATGATGTGAAGAAGCTGCTCAAGGTGTTGCTCAGGCTTCGTGACAAGGGAAACACAGTGGTCATCATTGAACATAACCTGGACGTGATCAAGACCGCGGATTGGATCATCGATCTGGGCCCAGAGGGCGGCGATGAGGGCGGTGAAGTGGTGGTATCAGGGACCCCGGAGAAGGTCGCAAGAAGTAGGAAAGGCCATACGGGTAGATACCTTAAAAAGGTGATCTGATCCCAATGTGTTTGGTGTTGTGGTGTGCGTGTGGATTATGATTACACTTACAGGAAAAGTTGGAAAAGGGTTTAATTAATAAAAAATCAATACTAAAAGGAACTGAGTAGATTTCGTGGTAATTTGATAACCGGGAGGTAGAAGGATATGCGGCACATCACAATGAGATCGCGGTGGGAAACCGATGATGAGGCCCAGAAACCGCCCGAAGAGGACGATCGTCCAAAGTGTCCTGGATGCAAGATCCCACTGAGGAAAAAGGATCCTGTAACCTGGTCATGTTTTCTATGCGAGAAGGAGTTTCGGACAAGCGACCTTCTGAGCATGAGAGAGGAGAATGACGATCCAGAAACGGTGGATGATGATCATGAAGATGAGGAACTCTTCGTTGACGAGGAAGTAGAGATAGACGAGGAAGAGGAGGTGGTGGAGGAGGAAGTAGAAGAGGATTTCTCTGTTGACGAGGATTCTGAAGAAGAGGAAG
>JAGLEG010000354.1 GCA_023145185.1 Thermoplasmata archaeon | reverse complement strand
GGTCCGGCCACCGACAGCTATCTGATCTCGGATGTCGAGGACCTCAGAGAGATATTGCCATTTGCAGCATATTCGAATTATTCGTATATACAGACCAACGATCTGGACCTTTCTGAGGAATTGAACTTCTCTATACCTATATTCGAATCAGGGAAATATAATGGAAACGGTCATTCCATTCGAAATCTCTATCTGGATAACATTGTGAACTACTTCTTTCGCTATGGGCTATTTGGTACCACTGGTTCAGGTTCAAGCATCGTAAACCTCTCAGTGGAGGATATTCATTTCCGGCATGGTGAATACAGGGCAATGAACATGGGTGGTCTCGTTGGGATGAACTATGGACATATTCAGAATTGCTCCACTTCGGGTAAGATGATAATGGCTTCATATGCCGGGGGACTGGTAGGGTATAATGGAGGAATGGTTAACAGGTCTTTTTCCTCTGTTGATATGGAGGGAAGCTCCCAACTTGGAGGGTTGGTAGGAAATAATTATAATGGAATTATCAACAACTCGTACTCGATAGGTAACGTCAGCGGCTTCAGTGATATCGGCGGGGTCGTCGGTTCGGGCCATTACGGTTCCATTAGAAATTGCTACTCATCCGGATTGATGAAGGGCCAGCAATTCGTGGGCCACATCGTTGGAACCGAATACCGAACAGAGATCACATCCTGCTTCTGGAACACGGAGATTGCGGGCGTTTGGTCAGGAGTGGGGGGCGCAGAAAATGATCCTCCTGGAGTAAAAGCTAGGACGACCGAGGAGATGAAGACAGCATCAAACTATATCGATCACGACTGGGACTTCGATGATATCTGGATGATAGCGGAAGGACTATCCTATCCATTGTTGAAACATTTCTATTCGGGACCTCGGCTGATAACAGAGGCGATCAACGGTTCGATCCAGGAGGATAGGTTATTCGAATTTCAGCTGGAATATGAGGTGTTTAAAGAGCTGCCCGGTGCCGAAAATCAACTTATGTTTTCTTTGGATTCTGACAGGAATTGTATGGGCATATCCCAGACCGGTCTACTCTCAGGAATCCCGGACGATGAGGATGTGGGCACAGGCTGGGTCAATGTTACAATAACGGATATTCTGAGCAATTCCGATTGGAGGAACTACACGATAGCAGTTGAAAACATCAACGATGTCCCCCGGATAGAAGTAAGCAACATTGAAACAGCCATGGAGGATGAACTTTATCAGGTGAATTATTCCGCGATTGACCCGGATCCCGGTTTCGAATTATTGACATGGAACCTGAAGACGAATGCTACATGGCTTGGGCTGAACGGATCCGTTCTGACCGGCGTCCCGTCGAACGATGATGTGGGTAAATACTGGGTCAATTTAACGGTCACCGATGGGGATGAAGCTTTTGACTGGACCAATTTTACCCTGGTCGTGCTCAATGTAAATGATGATCCGATAATTACAATTGATCCCATCACAGAGGTGATGGAGGATGAAACATACATTCAGGTGATCTCGGTCGAGGATGTAGATACGGAAAGGTGTATGCTTTCATGGTCAGTTTTAACCAGTGCTTCATTTCTTACATTTAGGATCAATGAGGGGTTCATCATCGGAAAACCTGGAAACGAAGATGTAGGTACCTGGTCTGTTAATATCTCCATCTGGGACGGCAATGGAGGAGAGGACCATTTTAATTACACACTGACAGTACTAAATGTAAACGATGGTCCTGAGCTGAACATCACGGAATTGAACATCACAGTTGAGGAGGACTCTGGTGACTTTGAACTGAATCTCCATGATGTGTTCATCGATATCGACGACGATACGCTGACATTCACCTCCCTGGGGAACCTCGATCTGAACATCTCAATAGCTGACGGGATCGCGTTAATAGAGGCAGATGAGAACTGGTTCGGCTGGGAGCTGATCAACTTCACAGCATCCGATGGGGAATACTCGATAAGCATCATAGCCAATGTGACGGTCACACCTGTTAACGACCCCCCATTCGGGGCCCACATATTCGCCGAGGAGACCTACATCGAGGGCCAGGCCCAGTTCGTATACCTGACGGTTTCGGACCCAGATTTTCCATTCGCAGATCACCTCACGTTCACATGGAGCTCCAACGTGACCGGGGAGATCGGAGAGGGTTACTCCATCAACCTGTCGCTCCCGGTGGGACTGTACCACATCACCGTGACCGTTACCGATATCGGTGGTTTGACCACAACCGCAACGGCGGAGATCGAGGTCCTTCCTGACGATCCGGAAGAGGGGAGCTCCGATGGAAAAGATAGGCTGGACCTGGAGAAGGTGATCGGTTTCTTTGTAATAGGGTTCCTGATCGGCCTTGTGGGAATCTTCATCCTCCTGAGAAGGAAGAAGAAGTTCGGCTCTCTCACGGAAGAGGAGCACGATGAGATCCTGGACGAGCTGTTGGAAGAGATTCTGGAAGAATGATGGATATCAATCTTTGGAGGGTATATAAAGGAGCTTTCCAACCCTCACCCTCCAGTAGACCCACACGAAGTGGAACACCACAAACGTAAGAAGGACCAGCCACCCGATCACAGGTCTCCCCTGGGCCCCCTCGATCATAGACCAACCAATGCCCAGGGAGGCAGCAAAGGACCAGATGATCTTCAGGTTCAGCATGTTCCTGAACCCCTCCAGATGGGAGTTCCTCCCGATAAGCGATTCAATGCCGATACCGAAGAAGGCCGCAGCGACCACCCTTGCAAGTACCACGTCGATCTCCTGCCATCCGATGAGCTCCAACGACCTCTCGGGGAACAGAAAGAGGGGGACCGCTATCGATATATCGATGATGAAATGGACCACGAACCAGTAGGTAAGCGCCCGTGGAACCTTTATCGAACTATCATCGTTCATATTATCTCACTACTGCAACAACGCACATGATAATAGTTAATGGATGACCCTAACATGGCCGGCACCGGGGCACACTACCGTTCCTCTGGAGGCGGAGGGAGGACCGACCTTGCCCCATCACCGCCCACCGTGCCTCTCTTTCGCTCCTCCAGCATCCTCCGGATGGTCTCTATGTCCAGGAGTTCCTCCTCCCCTCCGGAGGGAGATGCTCCCCCCCTAGGCCCCTTGATCACGTCGATCGGG
This sequence comes from Thermoplasmata archaeon, assembly GCA_023145185.1. Classification (GTDB taxonomy): domain Archaea; phylum Thermoplasmatota; class Penumbrarchaeia; order Penumbrarchaeales; family Penumbrarchaeaceae; genus JAGLEG01. Next base: position 1,301 of record JAGLEG010000354.1, on the reverse strand, counting down.
ATCTTCACCTCTCCCCCCATCTCCATCATCGGGTCCACCTCCGCCTCTTCCAACTCCCTGGGGGCTTCCCAATGGGGTTGTTCCGCCTTGAGGAACTGTGGCTTTTCCACATCCTTTTTCCCGATCTCTCTTTCCATTCGGGTGAGGGAGAACTTGTCATCAAGCTTCTTCCAGTTCGGCTGCCTCTTCAGGTCATCCCTCGCAACCTTACCGCCGTAGACCTTCTTGTAGGGGTCGATCCTGACCTCACCTGGTTTTGGACCTCGATCCGCCACTTCCTCGCCCTTCAGGGATGGCTTGGTCTTTTTCCCTGCCCGGACGGCCTCGGCCTTCCTGGACACGATGTAGCCTGCGATTATGATCAGTCCGAATAGTATCAGCACGAAGCAGCAGGACATAAAAAAGCTGATGCCCCCCTCATCTTCTGTCTCATCCACGTATTCGGACACGGACCCCGCCTCCTCATCGGGATACCTGATGGTGATCCTGTAACGGGCTCCGCCAAGGGGCTCATGGCCGTCCACGAAACGCCCGTCGTTGCTAACGACAAGGTAGAGCGTCCCCTTCTGCTGGACCTCGAAGGAGATGTAATATGTCTCGATAGCGGTCCCGTAATCCTTTATTAAAAGCTGTGACTCTCCATTTTTGAACCTGCTGTATTCCCCGGTCTCCAGCAGGAGGAGATCCACCGGACCCCCCTCGAGGACATCCACCTCCACGAAGCAATCCTTACCCTCGGGAACCAGCAGTTTGTAGGACCTGTATCCCAGGTAGGAGGCGGTCTTGCCTATGCCGTCATCGTCCACGTAATCGACCAGGAGATCCTTCTCCCTGGGCCCTTCGATGCAATCGAAATCCAAATACAGCTCACCGCTGTCGGCATTCACCTCGGATGGATAGAAGAGATCGGTCTTGTAGATCTCCACGTAGTGGATCTCGGAATCCTGACCATTCGCCGAGTCGAATATATTGAGCTCGATCCTCTTGGTTCCCGTTGTATCGTAGGCGATCGTTATCGAAATATTATCCGATGTGCTTTCAAGTTCATCCCCGTAGGTCCAGTTGAAGAAGATCGGCTGGCCCTCGTGGTCGGCTGAACCCGCTCCCGTGAAGGTCAACACCTCCCCCAGCATGGCAACAGAAGGGCCGGCTATTCTCGCATCCGGGAACGCGTTCTCGGGTATATCGATAATTATGTAGACCTCCCCCTCGTTGGAACCGTCGGAAAGGAACAATGAGACCATCTTCTGGCCTGTACTCGTATACAGGTGGGTGGTGTTCCTGCCGTACCCCACCCCCCC
>JAGLEG010000353.1 GCA_023145185.1 Thermoplasmata archaeon | reverse complement strand
GGCAATGCCGTCCCAGGAGTCAACGTCCCACCATAAATTGAGATCTGAACTGTTCACACCCATCAGGTCCGCATCCAGATGGATCTGTTCGCCGGCATCTATCGGCCCTTCATCATATGTGATAACGACATCTGGTGTATCATCACCGGATCCGTTCATTGTGATATTTCCCAGAGGGATCCGCTGGAGAACCTCTCCATCGTCGGAGATGACCTTGACAACCGTGTGGTGAGGGCCATCCTCTCCGGACCTTATCTCAAATTCATACCAATCCTTGATCCCGGGTTCAACGACATCTATCATGGCGTAACCCGGATCGGAAAAGGAGCCTCCCCTTACCTCGCCTAGCGGTATGGACTCCACAGCCAGTATGACCCGCTGGCTGTTATTCCTCCAGTCTATCAGGACCTTCAGATCGACGCTTTCCCCCCCGGGATCCTCTTCCGAAATGATAGCCTGCAGGATCGGGTGCTGTGTATATCCAACGTTGATCTCCTCTTCATCAATGGGATCCTCTTCCTCTGCGGGAGCACCATCATAACCCCATTTCAGTGCATTCCCGTATGGATGATCCCATGGTAGAGCATTATGAATATAGGCAAATTGCACCGATCTCCATGCATCGATCGATGGAGGAAGAAAAAGGTTGATGCCGTTGTAATCGCCCACGACCAACCTTGAAATTATCATATCATCAAATGAATCCAGGAAGCTTTGTGCGGATGCCTTTGTTTCCTCTGCTCCTGGAAAGGTCTCGAAATATCTCAATGATACCAGAAGCTCCTCGATGAACTCCCGTGCGTCTACCAGCCAGTACGTGTCCAGAAAGGGGCCGTTGAAGTATCTCGTATTTGTTCTCGCCAGAGTTATCAAATGGGAGAGATAGTCCCAGTTCCTGGTAATATTTTCGAAGATCGAGCTGAAGTGCTGCAGTGTTTCCTCCGCCTTTTGCAGATCGATAACGGCAAAGGGAAACCTGTTTCCGAAGGATTCATGATATCCGGACAGGAACGTTGCCGCCACCTGAACCGGGCTGGGAATGCGTTCGGGATATAGGGCCAGCAATTGGTCGAATACGTTCCCTTGAAGGGTGACGCTGGTTACGGATGTCTCGCTTGCCACCATATATCTTGCACAATCCT
>JAGLEG010000352.1 GCA_023145185.1 Thermoplasmata archaeon | reverse complement strand
GGTTATGACATCCTCAACGAAGTCCACATCCTGGGACCATTCCACATTGTACCAGCCAACGCCGACACCATCGTCTATGGAACCTTCCCAGCCAAGATGGACGGCCCCATCCATCTGGTATTCCATGAGCGAGATCAATCCCGGTTCTCCGGGTCCGGTATCGTCCTGAACGGACCATTCCAACGAGGACCAATCGGACATGTGGTCGAACTCATCAACGGCCCGCACCCTGCCGTAGTATGTGATGCCATCATCGAGGGACGAGAAGGTCGCAAGCGTCTGATCGGTGGTGATATCCTCCAGGATCTCTCCGGGTTCAAAGGTATCAGCATCAGCGATCTGCACCTGGTATCGATCCAATCCAATGCCGTTGTCCACAGCAGGATGCCACTGGAATGTGTTATCAAGCCCCTTTGTGAACACAGGTTCTGTCATCAGGATAGGGACGCTGGGGGCCTCGTCATCCATCGTCGTTGAGATCGTGGGACAGTTTTCTGACCACTGATCGAAAGAATCATTTGCCTTCATCTTGTAGTAATAGGTCTCCCCGTTAACACAGTCATCAAATGTGTATGAATTGTTCCCCCGTCCGAAGACCATCTCATCATATGTTGAGAACGTGGGGCTTGTGGACCTCTGTAGCAGGTAATCGGAAAGGCCGACCCCCGCATCGACGGATTCTGTCCAGTTGACAGTATTAGATGTGCCTTCTGAATATTCGGGCTCGGTTTCAAGAACGGGGCTCGAGGGAGGGCTCACATCGATTGTCGTGTTGATGCAGTCGGACCAGGTGGACGTGAACTCATTTGCATCCCTTGCCCTCGTTCTGATGAAATATTGATTACCGTCAAGAAGCCCCGTGAGGTTCCTTTCTTCCAATGATGTCCATTCGTAGGTCATGAACGGATCCACTGCTGTATCATCATCGAATAATCCAGTCTGATATTTGACACCACTGGAATTCCCGTTCAACGGGAGATCATATGAGTTTGAAGAAATCTGTATTGTT
>JAGLEG010000351.1 GCA_023145185.1 Thermoplasmata archaeon | reverse complement strand
TCATCATCCAGGTCCAGTACCATCTTCCCGTCATTGTGGAATCTGGGGTCGCCCCCGTACCAGATCTCGGGCCCGTCCTCCACCGAGTCCGAATCCGTGTCATTGTCCAGAGGGGATATCCCTATCCTCACCTCGTGACCATCCGATAGCCCATCTCCATCAGAGTCCGGATCCAGTGGGTCCGTGGACCCCCATGGGTTGGACGGGTCCGCCTCGCCGTTGTGGAATATCTGACCGACAAGGATATTTGTTCCATCCCATAATCCATCGGAGTCCGAATCACAGGAGCGCGGGTCCGTACCAAGGTCCAGCTCAACATCATCCGTTAGGCCGTCCCCGTCCGTATCCTTCGATAGGGGGTCGGTGAATGATATGAAGATCTCATGAAAGTCGGTCAGCGTGTCGTTATCGGTGTCTGGGTTCAGGGGATCGGTACCGTATCCGAACACCTCCTCCCCATCCCAGAGCCCGTCGTCGTCGCAGTCCGGGTCCAGGGGAGAGGTCCCGAACTCCACCTCCTGCTCCTCTGCAAGGCCATCCCTGTCCACATCGTTCAAACCCATATCATCCCTACCATCCAGTGGGTCCAAGCCAAGCATTATCTCCATCCCATCCAAAACCCCGCCTCCATCGGTGTCCGGTTTCAGCGGGTCTGTTTGATGTTCATGAACCTCGTCGCCATCGGAGAGACCATCACCATCGCTGTCCGGGTCCAGTGGGTCCGTCCCCTCCTCGAAATACTCCTCTCCGTCGTCGAGGCCGTCCCCATCCGAATCCCTCAGGATGATGGAGGTGCCTATCTCCACCTCCCTGGAATTGATCAGCTTATCGCCGTCCTCGTCCCCATCCGGGGAGTATGATCCGGAGTCGGCCCCTCTGAGGGTGCCGCCCCCGTCACCGCCAGTTGGGCCGAACACATATGGATCGAACCCCTGGGCGTCCGCTATTGAACCCCCCGTCCGATCCGGCGAATGAGGGGTTACCTCGAACGGGACCCAACCTATCGATCCGATGTATACCTCACTCCAGGCATGCAGGTGGCTGCCCCTGAATATCCTCGATCCTCCGGATGCCTCGCCGAGAGCGTACCCTACTACGAGCCTGCTCGGCATTCCCGACATCCTGCACATCACGGTGAAGGCCGAGGCGAAATCGAGGGAGCTCCCCCTCCAGGTCTCGAACAGGAAGGAGTATACCGGGTCCTCATCTCCCGATCCGAAATTGGACATGGTGGAGTAGACGTATCGGTCCGACAGGGCCGAGGCTATGATACCTGCGCGAATATACGGCACGTCGTTCTCATGCCCTTCAAGGAAAGATGAGAGAAGGCCCCATACCTCGCCTTCCGTCATCATGGGGATCGACAGATATATCGATGGCACCGTTGGAGTGAAGTTGGCCAACAGCAGATCTGACATGGTCGTGTTCGGTGTTGTGTACCCCAGGGTGACCCGGGTAACCGGAACCAGGGTTGCGATCGCCCCGTTGATATAGGTCAAATAGGGGAGGTCCCCATGGGGGAACAGCGGGACCTTCTTGATGCTTTCCAACCGATCATCAGCAGAGTACAGGGGCACAGAGCCCAGCCAGTCTCCGTTCAGGTCCACATCCACTGTCATCATGGAGGTGGAGGGGACCGGTGGTTCAATGGCCCCATAGCTATAACCCCATGATCCACCGTTTAGAATGTTGTATTCAAGCATCCTCATATATCTCGGCTCGGATGACCCCACGGTGAACATCACACGGTCGTCCTGCAGGTGGATGAGCGTATCCAGCGTGGACAACACCCCGCCGTTGGAATTGAGCATGTCACTGTCATTGGGGTCCTTTCTCCTCAGGTACTCCTCGAGGTTGGATAACCCATCTGCATCCGGGTCCAGATCGGGGTCCTCCAGGCCATGATGGGATTCCCAATTATCATCCATGCCGTCCCCGTCCACATCCACCATCACCCCATGGAGCGTATCGTATTGGTCCGGGATGCCATCGTGATCGGAATCGGGGTCCGCAGGGTCCAGTCCCATCTCGATCTCCGATCCGTCTGGGATCGTGTCCGAATCGGAATCCTCATCCATGATGTTGGGCCGCCCATCACGGTCCACGTCCCCCAGCGGCGACATCATTCCAGACCAATCCAGATCGTATCCGAGGTTGGGGTTGTATCTGAGGGACCAGATCGGCTGCTGGTCCAGGTTCAGGCTCCTGTTCGACCAGTATTGGAACTCCTCTCCATCTTCCAACCCATCCCCATCTGTGTCCGGATTGAACGGAAAGGTGGGTGATCTCTCCTCCCCGTTCAGGAGGCCATCCAGGTCGAGATCCTCGTGGATGTCCTTGAGCCCATCCCCATCGGAATCTATCCCGGGAGGGGGGGCCCCACCATCTGCACCGTCAAGTTTGCTGTGCATCGGGTCAACGCTTCGCGGGTCAAGCAGGTTCGAGGCTACCAGTAGAACGATCAGGACCAGACCGGCTGCCTTGTAAAGTGTGGAGAACCTCATACGTTGCCCCTCTGGGTGGAAGGTCACATCCTTCTGCTGTACAGTATCCCTATCTAATGGGTATATATCTACGATTCAGCCCATTATTAATAACTTGTTGTACAGTGTGATGGAGGTATTTATTATCAACATCTCCGGGGAAGATAAAAAGGTCACGCGAAACACCATGTGGACGTCCCCGATGTGTGGCAAATATTTATAATGGTTATCCCTCCCCTATCATTGAAAGGAGGCACGGGAATGATAGATCGCGGCATCGTTCAGGAAATAGTAAGGGATTACGACAGAAAGGATATCAAAATGGCAGTGGTTGGATCACACTCCGCCCTTGATACCTGTGATGGTGGGGTGGAGGAAGGCTTCAGGACGATAGCATTCTGCCAGAAGGGCAGGGAGAGGACGTATGCCACCTACTTCCGATCGAAGAGGGATCAAGACGGCAGGCTGCTCCGGGGAATGGTGGATGAGCCCATCGTTCTGGATAGGTTCAAGGATGTGATGGAGGAGAAGTGGCAGTCCTGGATGAGGGACAACTCGGTCATATTCATCCCCAACAGGTCGTTCACATCCTACGTGGACATCGCCAGGATCGAGGATGAATTCCGCGTTCCCATGATGGGAAGCAGAAATCTTCTCAGATCGGAGGAGAGGGAGGAGAAGAAGAGCTACTACTGGTTGCTGGAAAAAGCAGGCCTCCCCTTCCCGGAAAAGGTGGATACCCCCGAGGAGATAGATCAGCTGGTGATCGTCAAGCTCCACCATGCGGTCAAGAAGCTGGAGAGGGGATTCTTCACGGCCTCCACCACGGAGGAGTATTACGAGAAATCAAGAAAGCTTCTGGACCAGGGCGTGATCGACGAGGAGACGCTGGCGGATTCCAGGATGGAAAAATACGTTATCGGGCCCGTTTTCAACTTCGATCTCTTCTACTCCCCCCTGGAGGAGGAGATGTCCAGGGTGGAGCTGTTGGGAGTGGATTGGAGGCTCGAGACGTCTCTCGACGGCCACGTACGGCTCCCGGCCCCCCAGCAGATGACCCTGAATGCAGCTCAGGCCCTTCCCGAATACACGGTCTGCGGCCACAACAGCGCGACCCTCAGGGAATCACTGCTGGAGAAGGTCTTCGACATGGCCGAGCGCTGGGTGGAGGCTTCGAAGAAACACTACTCTCCCGGAATAATAGGCCCATTCTGCCTTCAGACGTGTGTGGATAAGGACATGAACTTCTCGATATACGATGTCGCCCCGAGGATAGGGGGAGGGACCAACGTCCACATGTGGTCCGGACATCCTTACGCCAATTCACTCTGGAGGAAACCTGTATCCACGGGAAGACGGATCGCGATGGAGATCAGGAGGGCGGCCTCCGAGGATAGATTGGATGAGATAATATCCTGATCCACGGATATTTTTCAGCAATAGGCCAGTCAAAAAATAGATATACCATTGTTACCAATTCGTTGACCTAGAGGTTAGTGGATGGTTTTTGAATCTTTGAAAAGGATGTTCAAGTTCACCAAGGAATCTAAACAGGAGCAGAAGCAGGTATCCTACAACCGGATCAGCGAGGAGATCGATGATTTCGAAAAGGAGATCCAGGAGTACCTGAAGTCCACAAAGGAGAGGAACGGGCCGCCTGTTCCCGAGGGACCAGCTTCGTTATCTCAGGGTGGGGCCGTCAAGATGACACCGCTCGAAGAGAAGGAGCAAAAACCAGCTCCAGTAACGGAAACTAAAGGTGAATGATCGGACCTATGTCCCTTTACTATCCAGATCCAGCACAACCTCTCTACCTCTTTTCAGAAGTTCATCGTGCTTGCCCCGCCACTCCGCGTTCGTGTGGTCCTTCGATAGCTCCTCTTCAGCCTCCTCCAGGAACGATAGGTTCACGACCATCTCCCTACATTCCGTCCTCTTGACCACCTCAATCCTGGCCTTTTCAAGCAGGTCCTGGAACGTGACCTTCCAATCGTTCTCATCCCCGTCGATCCCCGCCTGCATCAACTTTGCCGTTAGAAATGGGTAGTTACTGTTCAGGATCGTCCTCCCACAGGCAGGGCACTCCCAGGCTGGCTCCTCGCTTCCTTTCTTGAACTCCTCCCTGCATTCGGGGTCCCCGCACTTGATTATGATCAGCATCGTAAGCGCCACACAATTGACCGCTAAGGTCTCGCTCCTTGATAAAGACGTTCCATATACTCTCGGTTCAAATTGTTTCACTTCCCCCCCTCCACCATATCCCTAATAAGCTCCCCTGTGAAATCCCGCCCATGGCCGATGATCTTACTTCCCTGTTCCCATACGCAGTTCGCCCCATCCAGGAGAAGATGATGGCATCGGTTTGGGATGCTTTGACCTCCGGGGGCCACGTCGTGATAGAGGCGGGTACCGGCTCGGGAAAGACGATCTCCGCGCTTGCTCCAACGTTGGAATACGCCTTTGCGGATAGAAAGAGGATACTGTATCTGACCAGGACCAACTCACAGCAGAGACAGGTGATCGAAGAGTTCCGCAGGATAAGGGACCTCCAGGGTGTTGGAGAAGTACGTGAAAAAGGGGAACCCCCCCTTGAGACAAACGACCAACTCGGGCGGATCCTCGGTGAGATCAATGAGGTCGAGACGCCGGAGAGGGAGGAGCAGACGTGTACTCGGGATAACACCTTTGAGACCCTCTGGGACGGTGGTATGGCAGAGGGCATATGCGTGGGCCTTCAGGGAAGGTCCAATATGTGCCCGATCACCTCCGAGGACCCGGAGTTCATAGGGGGGACCCCGGAGGAGCTATCCCAGATGTGCTCCGAGAGGAAGAAGAACACCATGAACAGGATGGCCGGAAGGCCAAACGACGGAAAGGAGTGCAGGTATTTTTCCGCCTTCCTCCTTGACGATGGGCTGGAGGTAAGGAGATGGGCAGAGAGTGCGACCCCCACGGCGGAGGAGCTGATAGATCATTCGCTTTCGATGGGCATCTGCCCCTACGAGGTCACAAAGGCGATCATCCGGGATGCTGTCCTGATCACCGCCCCTTACATATATTTCATCTCTCCTTTCATCAGGAGAAGGCTGCTGGAGTGGATGGAGTGCTCGATCGATGAGGTGATAGTGATCATCGATGAGGCGCACAACCTCTCCGGGTTCGCAAGGGAGCTCTCCTCGCTGTCCATAGGCAGCAGGACGATACGGGCCGCCCTGTCAGAGGTGGAGAGACATGGCGACCACGAGATAGGAGGGGGCATGCTCATTAGCGGCTTCCTGGGAAGGTTCCAGACGGCCATGGATCGGCTGACCGAGGAGTATCTGATAGATGATGACGGCCTCGTACCCCCGTCATCGCTGTCCGAGGAGCTGATGTTCCTCACTGGAGCCAACTCCAACAGGGTAGATGATCTCTGCACGAGGCTGACCCACCATGGGACCGCGATCCAGGACAGAAAGAAGGCGGAGGGAAAGCTGCCGCGTTCGTACATTCACGCCGTGGGTGCCTTCTACCTCACCTGGAGGGATCTGGAGTTCGAGAGGTATACTCCCCTCATCGTAAAGGGTAGAAAGGAAGACTCGGGATATCTTGAGGCTTTCTCGATGGACCCATCCACTTTGACAGGGGTCCTACGGGAGGTACATGCCTCCATTCACCTCTCTGGAACCCTCGCCCCACTTGAGGAGTACAGGGATTCCATCGGCCTGCCAGAGAACGCCGTCCTCATCAGCATGTCACCCCCGTTTCCCCCCGAGAACAGGATGCTCGTACACTCAAAAGAGCTTACCACGAACTACGAACAGCTGATGCGGGACCCGGAGATGATAGGTATGTTCAGGCGGGAGATCGTCGATATCCTTCGGGTCGAGAGGGGGCGGAACCTGGCAATATTCTTTCCCTCCTTCGACCTTCTGAGGAGGGTCCTGGGCTCCCCGGAGCTGGAGGACGGCACCTCTCTCCCGCCATCCCTTGAATGCGGAAGGGAGATGTTCATCGAGAGGAGGGGGAGCTCCCAATCCGAGGTGATGGACCTCGTGGAGAGGTTCAAGGTAAGTCACGGCGGGGTGCTCGCCTCCGTGATCGGCGGGCGGTTATCAGAGGGGGTCGACTATCCTGGAAAGGAGCTGGAGATAGTTATCATCGTTGGCATCCCTTATCCCAAGCCCAATGCAAGGCAGAGGGCCCTGTTGGCATACTATGACATCCGCTTTGGAAAGGGGTGGGAATATACGGTTATCGCCCCCGCGGCCAGGAGGATGCTCCAGGCCCTTGGAAGAATGATAAGGAGCGGGGATGAGAGGGGGTTCGGGATCATCCTGGATAAAAGGGCACTGCATTTCAGGGAGGAGCTCATGGGTATAAGCGAGGAGAGAGACATCCCCATGGCCCTGTCGAGGTTCTTTCAGGGGAACCATTAAAAGGCGGTTTGTTATTTTACATCCAATTTGTGGGATGTCCAATACTCTATTTCTGCAATTCTAAGGAGAGGTTTCCTTGGGTAAGAGAAGCAAGGGAAAGAAAAGGGGGCGAAAGGCCCGATCCAAGAAGGTTGAGCTACTGGATGATGATTGGGATGAGGATACGCCTGTAAAGAAGGATAAGCCTTCAGATTCTGATGAATCGGTAGATTCATCCAA
>JAGLEG010000350.1 GCA_023145185.1 Thermoplasmata archaeon | reverse complement strand
GGAGTATCCGCAATCAGGACAGACCCCCACGACCTCAGATCCGTTGATCTTTCCGGTTGGCCCGGTCTGTTCAACCCCTGCAGAGTAATAGTCAAGGTTCGGGGACGAGGTCATCTCCTCCTCTATGCTGATGGATTTCCCCAGAAGGTATCTCTCCAGTGATTTTCCCATTCCGTCCGGACAGGAAAGGATGGACTCCTCCGCCATGCCCAGTGGGGCCATCTTGGGGATCGGGCATCTGATGCCCTTGAGCTGCTTCACTATCTGATACGGGTCTATACCCGACCGCATGGCCAGGGAGGTCAACCTGGCAAGCGCCTCTATCTGCGCGGCTGCACAGCCTCCCCCTTTACCCAGATTTGCAAACATCTCAAAGGGTCCGAACTTGTCCTGGTTGATCGTTACGTACAGGGCACCACATCCGGAGTCAACCCTTCCCGTCACACCCGTGATGGTCTTGGGCCTGCCCCTGGGCCTTATGATGCCGGTATCCATGCCCGTCTTCTTCTTCTTCACGGTTGAAAGCACCTGCTCTTCCCTGCTGCCATCCCTGTAGATCGTGACGCCTTTGCATCCGAGGTCGTATGCGGTCCTGTAAACCTCTTCCACGTCGGATAATGTGGCCTCATGTGGAAAATTAACGGTCTTGGATACCGCATTATGGGTGTATTTCTGGAATGCGGCCTGCATCTTGATGTGCCACTGTGGTGTAACATCATGGGCGGTAACGTATACATCCTTGATATGGTGGGGTACGTTCTTCAGCTCCCTGAGAGATCCGGTCTCTGCGATGGACCTCATCAGCTCCTCCGAGTAGAAATCCTCCTTCTTGGCGATCCTCTTGAAATCTGAGTGTATCTCCATCATCTTATCCTTGTCCATGATATTTCTCTGGAAGACGAGGGCGAACAGCGGTTCGATACCAGAAGAGGTCCCCGCTATGATGGATATCGTACCGGTGGGAGCGATCGTTGTCGTGGTCGCATTTCGAATTGGCGGTTCGCCGTTCTTCCCGTATACGGATCCCTCGAAGTTGGGAAATGGACCCCTTTCAACGGCCAGCTCCCTTGATCTTTTCTTGGATTCCTCCTCTATGAACCCCATCACCTCTTCGACAAGGGACACGGCCTCTTCGGAGTCATAGGGTATCTTCAGCTTAAAGAGCATGTCCGCCCATCCCATGACCCCCAACCCGATCTTCCTGTTATCTCTGGTATTCTTGCTTATCTCCTCAAGAGGGTAGTTGTTCATGTCGATCACATTATCAAGGAAATGGACCGAGCTTCTGGTCACCCTTCTCAACGTGTCCCAATCTATCTTTCCATCATCCATGACCATGGGGGAGAGGTTGATGGACCCAAGATTGCATGATTCATAGGGGAGAAGGGGCTGTTCCCCACATGGGTTGGTGGATTCTATCTCGCCCACATCGGGCGTGGGGTTGTCCCGGTTCAACCTGTCGATGAATACCATGCCCGGTTCCCCGTTCTTATGGGCCTGTTTCAGTATCAGGTCGAATATCTCCCTGGCGGATTCGGCCCCCTGTCTCTTCTTTGATCTGGGGTTGATCAGATCGTAATCCTGGTCCTTTGTAAGGGCCCTCATGAAACGGTCCGTTATGGCAACTGATATATTGAAATTGTTCAGCTTTTTATTGTCATCCTTGGCCAGGATGAAGTCCCTTATATCAGGGTGATCGACGCGGAGTATGGCCATGTTCGCGCCCCTTCTGGTGCCTCCCTGCTTGATCACATCCGTTGCCGAATCGAATACCTGCATGAACGAGATAGGGCCAGATGAAACGCCTTTTGTCGATTTGACGAGGTCGTTCTTCGGCCGTATCCTTGAAAATGAGAATCCAGTTCCTCCGCCGGATTTATGGATCAGTGCGGTGTTCTTAACGGTTTCGAAGATCTTCTCAAGGGAGTCTTCAATGGGCAGGACAAAACATGCAGACAGCTGCTGTAGATCACTACCAGCATTCATAAGGGTAGGGGAGTTGGGCAGAAAGTTCAATGACGCCATGAGGTCATAGAACTCGTTGATGACCGGTTCAAGGTCCTTCTTGTCATCATATATCCTGTCTGCCTGGGCGATGTTTTTTGCAACTCTCAGGAACATCTCTCCGGGGGTCTCCACCACATTACCATCATCATCCTTTTCGAGATATCTCTTGTTCAGTACAAGCATGGCATTGCTCGAAAGTTCCGGCTCCTTATATTGATCGTTCGACATATGTGATCCTCCAGGATCGATCAGGTGGGCTAACGCTGATATATAGGGCAATATGCGTTGTGGGGGGTGGGTCACCCTATCAGGCAGCTTCTACACCCGGGAGAAATAGCACAAAGTATCCCATGACATGCTTCCCGCAGGCGATAACCTGGCCAGCATAGAGGATGATTATAAGGCTAGCTGGGAGATGGGTAAATGTATAACTTTTACAGGGTATACATGCCATATTATTCCCGTTGAGATCGAGCTTGGCCAGTAAAATAGAACCACATATGTGAACTCACTGAAATTATTCTCCTTGCAGGCCGATCAGGCAGTCTCACCTGATTTACAAATAGCTCTGTTCATTTATTTGAGGATCGGGTGGGAAAAGGTTTAATATCGACTTGATGTTTAAAATGCGAAAGAGAATGGAGTGAAAGAATTCAGGGGCGCTGGGATGTTGGACACAGGTAAGAGGGCAGGTATCGATCTTGTTGGTAGGAGAAAAGAGATCTCCCAGATCAAAGATATCCTGAAGGACGTATCCCTTGGAAGGGGGAAACTGGTGGTCGTCTCGGGTGAGGCAGGGGTGGGAAAAACGAGATTTCTGGAGGAGATCAAAACCGTAGCTTCCATGGAAACCTTCACTCTCCTTTCAGGCAAATGCCTCTATTTCAAGGATACGGATACATGCCTTCCCTTCAAGGAGATGTTCAATCAATATCGAAAGTTGAAGGGAAGCTTCTGCGAGGACGGCAAGATAGATTCTCCATTTATTGAAAGGGGTTATGACGACGGATCGGGTCTGGATTGCGGCTACGACAGCGACCTCGTTCCGATGTCGCTCATACCTGCTGAGATAGAGGCCGAGGAGGTACAGACAGAGGAGATGGAGGAGCCCCCGCTTCGAATGGATATGCTCTCGGAATTCATCTTTGGTCTAGCTTCCGAGATGCCTCTGTGCCTGTTCATAGATGACCTCCATTGGGCGGACTCGAACACCCTTCAACTTCTGGAATATTTGTGCAGGAGGATAAAGGATGATCCGATATTGATCATATGCACATATCGGCCCGAGGACCTGTTCTGGGGTGAGGGAAAGGCACATCCCCTTACAGACTCACTGAAGAGACTGGATAAAGATGCGAAATATGTCAGGGTCCGGTTGAACCGCTTCATCGAGCTGGAATGCGAGGAATTTCTGAAAAAGATCCTCAATGTGGAGGCGGTTCCACGCGACCTGGTGGGTATAATTTACAGGCTGACGGTGGGAAATCCATTTTTTATGGAGGAATTGATCCACTCGATGTTGGAAAAGGGGATCCTCACAACGGAAGGTCCCGATATCCTCAATATTACCGATCCAGATGCTGTCACCTTGCCAACGAACGTGAAGGACGTCGTCCTACGAAGAACCCACTGGTTGAAGCCTCTCTCGATCAAGGTGATCAGGGTCTTGTCCGTGGTGGGACTTACCTTCACGTTCGATGTGATCAAGGACGCCCTGGAACTGGACGATGAGGATGTCCTGGAGGCCATTGAGGAGCTGATACAGGCGAGTTTCATCATGGAGGGAAGTGAGGAGGAGCTCTATAAATTCGAGAACCCCTTGATAAGGGAGGTCATATATTCAGAATTGAACCACTCCAGGAGGAAATATCTCCATAATCGTGTCGCCAGGGTGTTGGAGGACCTGTACTCGAACGATCCAGAGCGATGGGGCGATATCGCGTTGAACTACTACCTTGCCAAAGACCGGTCGAACGCGCTGGTATATCTGACCAAAGCGGTATCACACTACAAGGACTCATCTCCATCAAGGGTAATATCGTTATTGAAATTGATGATCGACTGCAAGGAGGCGATGCCCAGGTCCGATATCCTCAGGGCGGAGAACATGGAGGTCTTCATGGAGATCTCCAACATCTGTCTGCACATGGGAGATTGGAAGAGGGCGATGGAGTTTTCAGATGAGGCCAGGGCCCTTTCTGTTGAACTTGGAAGACATGATGTGGAGGTGGGATCCCTTTTGACCCAGGGCCGTCTCAACTATCTGCAAGGCAGGTTCACGGAGGCGGCTGGGTTGTTGAACTACGCTTTGAACCTCTCTGTCGAACACAACGATATGGAGGGGAAGAGCCGCGCTTCAATGGGTTTGGGCTGCATAAATTGGAGACAGGGTGACTATCATGGGGCTCTTGAGAGATACACCAGCTCTTTGAAATTTGCAAAGGAGCAGAATGATCTCAATACATTGGGTACGCTATATATTCACATCGGAAATTTATTCAATCACAAGGGGGACCTGGATCGATCACTTGAATATTATAAAAGGGCGATAAGACACCTGAATTCAACAGGGGACCGGTTGGAGGGGTCAAGGGCATATCGGAATCTGGGAAATACCCTCATCCAGACGGGGGATCTGGCAAATGCCCATGATATGCTCCGGCTCTCTCTGGACCTAGCGGGTGAATATGGCCATGAAAACCTATGGGCACTGATCAATTTGATCCCCATAAGATGCGTCAGGGAGGGGCAGGGGTCTGCACTGACCACATATGATACCGTAATGGAGCGGTTGTCCGGGAAAGGGGATAGGATCGGAGCCGCCCTCGCCGATATGTATATGGGAGTATGCAGGTCCAGAAACGGTGAAGATCAGGAGGGGGGTGTGATGTTGAAAAGGTCCTATGATCTGCTCAAGGAGATGAAGGCCCTGTATGATGTCGGGAGGGCTGCATTCCACCTGGGTGAACACAATCTAAAATTCGAGAGGAAGGATGTTGCGTTGAAGTTCCTTGAGGAATCTCGTGATATATTTGGGGAAATAGGGGCCAGATCGTATCTTGAAAGGACAGAACAGATACTATCACAGTTCAGGGATGATAATGTGATCCACCACGACTCCCTATGATGCATCATCACCTGAAAGCAGGTTTGATGCTGCTTTTCTACTGTTCTGGATGATCTCCCTCTCGCGGTTGACCACGCCGTCCTCCATGATGATCTCTCCGCCAATGATGGAATATCCCACCGTCGAACTTGAGCATGAATAGACGATATTGGAGATGTTATCGTTGTCGGGGACCAGGGAGTGGTGGTTTCGGTCCAGCAGGATAAGGTCGGCCAATCTACCCACCTTGATCTCTCCTCCATCCGACCCCAGTGACAGATAACCCGCCCTGGTTGCCATCTCCAGCACTCTTTTGGCACCGATCGAGCTCACACCATATCTCTGCCTGGAGAGAAGGGCGGTGAACTTCATGGTCTGGAACATGTCCAGCGAGTTGTTGGAGGCGGCCCCATCCGTTCCAAGGGTTATCGTCACGCCCTTCTCCACCAACGGCCTCATCGGAAGGATGCCCCCTACGGAGAGCTTCATGTTCGATATCGGATTGTGGGATATCTTCACTCCGCGCCTCTTCATTATGGACATATCATCATCCGTGAGGTGGACGCAGTGAGCTCCGATCACGTTGGGTCCGAGAAGTCCGATCTCCTCAAGATATTGTATGGGAGTTGAACCATGGTCTCTGATGCAGTCGTTCACCTCTTTGCCTGTCTCCGAGATATGGATATGTATCGGACACCCATGTCTATCTGCGATGTCCCTGCACCATCCGAGCCCTTCTTCTGATACGGTATAGGCCGAATGAGGGGCCACAGAGGGTCTGATCCTCCCTGAACTGCAGGAGGCACAGGCATTGATGACATTCTCCGTTTCGGCTCTCTTTTCCTTTTTCAGATGCTCGTCAAAAGCATCTATGAACCCCTCTCCCAATATCGCCCTTATTCCCATTCTATTGACA
>JAGLEG010000035.1 GCA_023145185.1 Thermoplasmata archaeon | reverse complement strand
GTTCAGATCCTATTCGATCTGTCAAAGTTGGAATCCTAACATGTTCGAGAGGAATTTATTATGCAAGGTAGTTTAATTGGAGTTAACAGGAGTTTACAATATGCCCAACCACAGCTGTCTCAACCTTGCATTACAGGCCAAGGAGATCAAGTGCCCCGAGTGCGATTACGTGATGGAGATCTGGGCCTGGAAGGAGAGCTTGATATACCACTGCCACGAATGCGGCCAGATGGCGTTCCAGCTGTGCAGCAGGGGCGATGACCTGAGACAGCTGCTCAAGGATGCAGAGCTGAAAGAGAAGGGAAATACCTGTCCGTTCTGCGATATGGATATTGTTGAGGGGAAGAAGAAGGGACATATGATCAGAGGGTGCCCGGGCTGCGGATGGGTGCTCACGATCAATCAGGAGAAGAAAAACCCCAGGGACATCGAGCAGAATGAGCTGACCAGGCAGCCTCCCAGCTTCCATAAACAGGAGACCATCGGCCTCCTCTACGAGGAGACCATGAAAGATCTGATCGGTTGATAATTACGGCCCACGTTATGGGTGGGTCCCGCATCAACTCACTTTCACCTTCTTCTCCTGAAAGTAAAGCCCAGACCCGCAACTGCGATGAATGCAACCACGGCGCCGAAGAGCTCGAAGCCGGGGAGCCATCCCTCATCGTCCTTGCTGGTGGATTCGCCGCTGATAAAGGCCTTGTACTCGTCCGTGACGTCCCTGGTGTCCTGGTTCCACATGGTCATCTCCTCATCGCTGAAGGCGCGGACCACAAGGACCACACTGGTCACGTTCTCAACATCCATATCATATCCGGGATCCATACCCATATTACTGTACCGATCATACAGATCATACAGCTCCTCCAGGATGCCAAAATACAATCGATAACCCCAGGAGGACCAGTCGTCATTCCCTTCACCATCGACCCCCTTGAAATACGACTCCGATGTAAATCCAACACTCGTGATCTCGGGGTTATCATAGGGGCCTACATCCCATCCGCCAACCTCGTACGATCCGTTCTTGAAATAGGTCACGATCGTCATCGCGCATTTAACAACCGTTCCCGATGTGGACCCTTCAAAATGTACCTCCATCTCAACTTTTTCCCCCGAATCGTCGAACTCCGCCCCATAGGAATCGATGGAGACCCCTATCGACCCATCCGTGGGGGTGTGGGTAGTGGGGTCACCCTCGGCCTCGTAATCGTCGTCCCCCTCTTCGCCCACGGTCACCTCACCATTTACGGGCAGCATTATCATCGATCCGGATGCAAGAAAGGCACAGACGATCAGTATCGAAAACATCATCTTTTTCATGGGTGACCCCCCGTCTTTGGTCCGGCTTAAATTGGATTGACCCATATTAAACGTACCTATTGTCCCTCGGATCAGGGAGGGACGAAAACCCTTTTCTACTCCCAATGCCTTCTACTGTCGATGAGGGTTGGGAACGAAGGATCCGTTTCCCCCGTAGGTGACCTGCTAGCCTTTGGGCTGTCCATTTGCATAGTCCTGGGGCTGGGATCGGCCCTGGCAGGGGAACTTATAGGGGATGAAAGACCGGTGGCCTCCCTTACCGGTGAGGAGCTTGAGATCATAAGGGACTGGAGGGGGTGGGAGGAGGACGACGACTCGATACCGGAGGAGTCACTGCTGATATCCATCAGCTCGGGAGATCGTCCTTCGGCCGTTCTGGGGCTGGAGGGAGACATCTACGTGTCGATAACATGGGAAAGCGGCGATCTATCGGTGTGGTTCCAGGATGGTAGGCTCCTTGGAACCGACCCCATACCCGAAGGAACGATGATGCTCCACGGCCTGACCGTGTTGATCCAGACCGACGAGGGACCTGTGCCCGGATACCTTGAGGGGGGCCGATCATGAGAAAGGTCCTGGACGACAGGGGGATGGAGACCGCCATATCAATGGTAATGCTGATACTGGGCGCCTCGCTTCTGTTCTCCTTCGCCCATGATGGAGGGGTGGGCGAGCAGATAGATACCGGGACATTCCAGCTCAGATGCGTCCAGGCGGGAAATATGGCCTTCTGCATCAAGGAGTCCCTCTCACAGGTAAACGGCCAATTCAATGGGACCGTATGGGTCCTGTTGAGAGAGCAGGGCCTGACGATATCGGAAGGCGAGGACCCCAATCTCGTTCACGCGATGGAATGCCTTCACCCATACCGTCCAGACGGGATCGACGTTCTGATATCCATCTCCTCCGAGCGCGATCTCCCCGACCCGGTCCTCACGCCCCATGTCGTATCCGGCACGGTGTTGCCGGGGTCCGTCCACATCAGGGTATATCTACCTCTTGAGAGGGGGTCGTTCAACTACGATGTAGGAGGGGCGCTATGAGATCCTCACGCATCTCCGGGGATAACAGGGCGAGGGAGGCGTTCGCCTTTCTCGCCATAGGGCTTCTGGTGATCTCCTCCTTCTATATCGTTTACATCGGCAGCATCGATACGGCACAGCGAAAGGCGGACCTGGAGATGCTCAACGTAAGGTACGGGTTCGGCCGGGCAGACGAGGCGGAGATATCCATCGAGGAGATCGTGGCCATAACGCACAACGAGGCGTTCGTCGCCTCCGAGAGAACGCTGTTGAACGGCGGGGAGGGACGGCTCCACACCATCATGGAGATGGAGATCTCCAGGATCCTTCCCGGCAGGATAGAGGTGCTTTTAGAAAACCTGAACACAACGACGGATAACCTCCTGTTCTCCATGGGAGAATTGGTGATAGAGGTGTTCCCGGTCCTTGCGGGCATCGATTCCCCCGTCCCATGGACCTCCGGAGATAGGCCCAACGGGACGGGGCCCTCCGACGAAGGTGTCCGGTGCGAGTCCCTGGGGACGAGGACCGGGGTGACCTGTTCGGTCCTCATCTCTGACCCTCACGGGTCCCTGCAGATCAACAGGGAGGTGACGTATCAGGAGGAGAGGGCCTCCCTCTCCGACCTCCTCAAGAGCAGGGAAGATCGGGTGAACGACGCCCTTACCGGAGGGGAGCTTCAGAGGACGGCAAACTACATCCTGTCCACAATGGCACAGCAGAAAGCGCTGATGGGCTACGGACGGGGCCTTGATACCGCTTCAGGCCACTTCTACGGGGAGGTCCTCACCCAAGAGGAGATAATATCCTACGTGGAGCTCGCCATTACCCTGACGGTCCAGGGACACCTGAGGGATATCGATTCGCCCTTCCTGGGAAACCTCTCCCGCAATATGTCCACCTCCCAGGGCGCTGGCGGGGAGGCCATGGACCTCGAGAATGTGCTCCTGAAGGCGGAAGGAGCCTACGATCCGGCCTCCCTGGTGCTGGTCGGGGAGGGGATAGGAAGCGAGGGGAACCCCCCCTCCCTGGAGGATATGGTCCGGCCGCTCCTCTACTCTGCCATCGACCAGCTTGTGATCAAGCTCCTCTCCTACTTCGGACTGTACGATACGTTCATGGAGGAGCTGGGGGGCCTGAGCTCCCTCATGAAGGCGGCGGGAAACCTGATCAACTCAGCATCATCGACCATCCTGGGAAAGGATATCATCCAGATGGGAGAGGATACGGCCGATGAGATACTGATCGGACCTTTAATTGAAGCTGGGCTCGAGGAAGAGGGAAGCCTCACGGTGAGGAGGGACTCCTTTCCCGATGGCTTCTCTTATGAGGGGGAGGCCATCACCGACTATCCGGCCGTGGAGGTCCCGTCATACACGACGGTCGTCGAGCTCCACCTCACCGATAACAGCTCGGGCAGGATATATCTCCAGGATGAGAACGGCCAGGTGTTCCTCAAGGGCGATGAGCCGGAGAGGGAAGGGACCTATTACGCCAACCGATGTGACGTTTACAGCGTGGAATTCGAGAGTATCGTGGACCCTATGGCCCCCTCATTCCATCCCGTGGACCTGATGCAGGATGAGGATTTCCGCAAACAGCTGGTCCTCTTTCTCGGGGACTCCTCGCTGATAAGGGATGAGGAGGAGCGGGTCAGGGTGGAGGGTGAGATGTTGTTGAGAGGGGCGGCCGACAGGGCCATTGATATCCTCTCGGGAGCTGACGGCCTCTGGGAGGAGCTGTATGAGGGATGGAATGATACCACCCTCTCCATTGACGATGACCTTCCCCCGATCTCCCAATATATCAACGGGTCCATGGGTCCTTTGAGGGACGTGTTGGGGCGGTTCACATCCGAGGCGTTGGACGTCATGAAGGACGCCTCTCTGCTCTCCATGATCGACGGCATGGACGAGGAGATAGGCTCCGACGTGACCGATTGGATATATGGCGAATATGGGCGATTCACCGGAAGGGATGGAGAGCTGGACCGGGTGTCAGGGGAGCTGTTGAGCTCCTATCTAACTGGTTGCAGTATACCGGAGATGACCTGGGAGCTCACCGGAAGGTCAAAGCTCCCATGGGATCGGTGCATATTCCCTGATGGTGGGGCGGAGGATGTCAACAGCATCATGGAGCGGGACCTGCTGGTGAATAGGATCGATATTGATGGCCTGCTGGAGCTGATCGGACCTGCCGTGGAGGTCTCCCTGGATGCCATAAGGGAGAGGGAGTTCTCTCCTGTTTCAGAGAACAACACCGGAGGGGGCGTTCTCACCAGGACGATCCTTGGTTTGAGCGATCAAGGGACCCGCGGCGGGAAGATAGCCGATATGCTGGAGGGGGCGCAGGAGGATATGGAAACGCTGTTTTTCGAGCTGATCGAGGGGACGCTCCGCTCGATCGAGAGGTGCGCCATAGCCCCACTTCGGGTTCTGGGGACAAGGACCTTCATGCCCCCTCCCGGAAATGGGACGATCTATCCTGCAGCCTGGGATGATGGTGAAGTGGATCATGAGGTCATATACGCTGAGACCTGGATGTGCCGGGAGCGGGAGCCGGAGGTCTCGGTGTTATTTTCCGGCGGGAGCAGAAGCCAGGAGATATACCACGTGGAGCCCAGGTACAGATCGTACATGAATGTCCATTTTGATGGCGGATACGGCCTGTTCTACTCGCTTGAGGGAACTGCGATGGATGTTGCCAGGTCGGAGTGGAATGTGAATATCTCCCTCGATCTTGACCTTGAGATAGCCACCTCATGGCCGCTTTACAGGTTCGAATATTCTGAGGGGCCCACCCTTCTGGATGACGCCCTCGACGCTGCGGGTGAGATAGCGAGAAAGGCGCTCGAGACGATATCGTCCTCCTCCACCGATCTCCTTGGCGGTTCCATGAGCTCGCTGTCGGAGCTCCCACCGCTTGTGGTGGATATGGCGGAGGGGAAGGACCTCGACCTCGCCGAGGTGAGCAGGGTCCTGACCAACATATCCATGGACCTGTCCCGGACCGCAAGGGAGGGCGTCAAGGAGCTTATCAGGAGTGTAGTTGAGGAGGGGGTTTCCACTGCCGTCCTTGCAGGGGCGGACGTCTTGGGTATCAAGGAGGTGGAGGAGAGCACTGCCATCGGCGGCGCGCAGATCGTTCTCCGGTCCGAGATATTCGCACTGAAAGGGGAGGAGGGGGCTCTTCTTGACATGGACCTTAACATGGATTCCCTTGGCCTGTACCTGCACATCTCCCTGGACAGGATACCCGATGGGTCCATCGTCTTCAACTGCACCATGGACATCGAGATAGGGCCCGTTCACGTGTATGTAGAACTGGACCCGCTCATGGACGAGCACCCGTACATGATCAGCATAGGGGCGGCGGTGAAGAGGGGATCGGAGGTGATAAGGATCGCGGTGCAGTGCCCGGAGCTCGTCAGGTTCAGGACGCTGGAGGTCTCCCTCAGCTCCATCCTTGGGATGGCCCCACAGGTCCCGATACCGCCCCTGGGCATATCTGCCTTCATCGATGCCGGTTTCCAGCTTCGGTACATGATGCCAACGGAGCTGGGTCCTCATATCAACGAGGTGGGATTCGATGCCTTTGGGAACGTAACATCCATTGAGATCTACAACCCTACATCCCTGGGGATCTCCGGATCGTCCCTGGAGATAAGGGATCTAAATGGATATGCGGTAGGGTCCTGGAGGATACAGGGGGCCGGTGATATGTACGGGATGGTCTCCCTCTCCGATGACAACATCTTGAACTGGATAGGATCTCTGAAAGAGGGGCTTGTTGTGATATTGAGATCACCATCCGGGGAGATCTGGGATGAGGTGGAGATCGATGGTATCGAGGAGAGGTGGTTCTCAAGGGACATGGACGGCTTCGGGGTATTCCGCTGGGGAGAGGGGTCGCCAGGTGAAGCGAATGGGGGAGGGGTGTTCTCACTTTCATCGCTTATAATCTCCATATTGACCTCCTCCATCTCCGAGGCGTGGAAGGAGGCGTATTCCCTGTACGGGCTGACCTTCAACTGCCTCGTTCACCTGGTCCAGCGGGGGATCGAGCTCTTCGTGGAGAGGGTCGTATCTGCGATCAGGGAGCTCGTCATCGAGGTGAGGATGTTCCTGGAGCTGAAGGTGTCCAATGCGGGGACGGGGACCGCAGGGGTGGGGTTCCAGTTGGCATTCATAGCGGAGGGGGAGGCGTTCGCGCGGTTCCTGCAGTGGGTTTATGAGAACGTGGTCTCCCTGATCGAGAACATCAGAAACCCACAGGGATCATTCTCTCTTGGCTCGTTCCCGTTGGATATCCTTGCATACTGTCATATTGAGATGAGGCTCTTTGCGGAGGTGGAGATGCCTTCGGCCATCGCGAAGATGGTTCCGGACTCCGCACAGCTTCCCGACTCTCTCAACCTGGGCATCGTCGGAAGGTTCAACCTGGCGCTTCCGTTGAGTCTTATGGGAATGGACGTGGGCCCGTGGAAGGTCTCTGCGGGGGTGGTGGTCCTGGAGCCCCCGTTGGCCCTCGTATCGTTTTTCTACGATGTGTCCCCCGGAGTTAGCTGTGAGCTGTGGCTTTTAAAGGCTACGATATGGTCCGAATGATATTCTCCAGGTTGGTTTTTCACAATCAGAATTCTTACCTTGCTTGGTTTCGCCATTTACAATAGGCGAAAAAAATAAGAACGTATCAGTGAGGACACACTTTCAAGGCTTAGATCAATCATCCCTCTTGGGATTAAGCAGATTTGATGGTATTGGAGTGAATTCGCCTTTCAATGTCTGTTTTCGATCAAAGGGAGTTGAACTCTTTTTCTCCTTTGGAGGAGTGTAATTTAATTGTGTTCGAACGGGTGATGGAGCTGTGGGCATCGGGCCAATTAATCCAATTGTACCTTTCGAAGATGGTTGAGATCTGATAGGTTCATCCTTAGCGTTTAAGCGTGGATAATCTGGAGCAGACGGTTGTTGTATGGGGGGCTGTGGAGTCGATCTTCCAAATTCCCCCTTTTCCACTAATCTGCTTTCATCCTCTTTCTTTTTATTTAATTTCATAACTACGACAAGTGAAATGATAATGATCACTGCAACAAGCAAGAGAATTATGAACAGGAGTATCAACCAAGTCTGATCCTTCAGGTTACTTGATTCTTTGCTGACTTCTTCGACAAATAGGTAAAATGTCGTAGAATTTGAATTCCCTTCTTCATCATATACATCAACCACGATTTGGTAGGTACCGGAGTATTCAACTATTCCAATTATTTTTTCTTGGGATTGTGTTGTCGTTGGTGTAACCGGATTATTAAACCATACGATTCTCTCAATCCCAATATTGTCATCAACGATGGCAGTTATATCTACCATCTCTCCCACTTTCACGGTTTGATTTGATATCGGTTCAATTGAGGGAGGGATAATATCAATTACACTAGCAGAGAAAACCTCAGAAGAATTTGAGTTTCCGGATATATCAGTTAATAATATCTTGTAATTGAAGGGAATTATCGAATCTATTGGGATCTCAATGCGATATTCATAATTATTCTCATTTCCGTGAACCATATTCACACGGGTTATATCCTCATCAAACCAATATTCGGCTCTAACTTCGCTAAGTCCGATATTATCGTTCGGTATGGTCCAAATAATGAATTCTTCACCGGTTCCCACTGTTTTATTATGAAGAATGATATCGAATCCA
>JAGLEG010000349.1 GCA_023145185.1 Thermoplasmata archaeon | reverse complement strand
TCAGATCATATTCGATCTGTCAAAGTTGGGATAATAACGATCACCGACATTACAATGAAAAAGAATGAAGGATGTGGACCAAAGATGGAAGAGAGAGTAGACGATGACGGCGGTTCGCAAGACCCTGCCCAATCTGAGGACCTCCAAAGGGAGATAGGGTCGCTCAGGGAAAGGATCACCAACCTGGAACGGGAGACCACATTGCTTGCGTCCGATGACAGGGACCTGATCGGAGATCCCAACATGATCGACGTGGGGACCGATTTCTTCCAGGTCATGTCCGCGCTGCAATCACTGTATCTGGACCAGGAGGAGGACCAGATGGAGATCAAAAGGATCTCGGATGATATCGAGAGCGGAAGGTTCAAGGTCGACATGACAGATCTTATGTTTCGGCTGTTCATCAAGCAGGAGATCCAAACGGCCAGGTTGAAGCTTATCCTGCTTTCACAGAAACTGGATTTCGACGCATCGCTGTTCGATCAGCTGGATGATCTCTCCATACTGATCAACGACCCCAGATACTCCGTTCACCAGGTGATCCTCGGCTGGAAAAGGTTCGAAAAAGAGGTCTCCGCCGAGATAATCAGACACGGCTCCAAATAAAGGGCATAACGGGAGGATCAGGTTGTTTCCGTGGTCATCCGGCCTAACTTTGACATAAATGAGTACAGCCTAACTTTAACATATGAGTATAGATAAATTGGAAAGTGTTAAAGTGGGCTTCTCCCAACATTGACAGGCTCAGATCATATTCAATCTGTCAATGTTGGGATTCAGATTAGATTAGATCTATCAAAGTTGGGATCTATCAAAGTTGGGATACCACTTTCCGACCAGGAAGGGGAGGAATCGGTTGATAATGATGATCGTTGGGACCATTATGAGGAGTATCAACAGGGTATAAGCGATACCGTGTCCGAGGGGGAGGTGCCCGTATGGTATGGAGGGGTAGAGACGATCGTGCAGGTAGAGGATCATATTGTGGATGAGGAACAGGTGTGTGCAGTAGATGATCAGGGTGTTCCTCCCGAAGAAGGTGAATGCCTTATGTGAAGGTATCAACATCGAGATGAGCACGTAGAACAATACCCCCGCAAGGGCCGTGATCATGAAATAATGGAAACTGCCGTAGATATTGGAGAAGAGACCCACCCTGCCGTTGAGGCTGGACCCGATCAGGTTGATGGCAAGAAGCCCCACAAGAAGTGGTACGGCCTTCATTCCCTTCCACCCCTTCAGGCGCCCTCTGAGGCCTTCCAGCAACGGCCTTGTGATGTTCCCCAGCCCATAGAAGAACGTTCCGATCAGGACGACCTCCATATGCCAGGGCAGCCTTCTTTCGAAATTGATGCTATAGAGGTATCCGAGTATCGAGAAGGCAACAAGGATCGGCAGGATGGCCTGCCATCTTTTTACAAATCTGCCAATGGGATAGTAGATGTTCACAACAATGAACAGACACGTCAGGAACCACAGCGGCTCGTTGAATGGGCTCAACTCATTCGAGTAGATGATCTTCTCGATCGCCCCAATGAAGTAGTGATCGTAGTTCCTGAGGATATAATCCATGGGATCGACCCTGGTCTTATTGTAAAACCAGTGTGTCCATGCGAGAAATGCAAAGATAAAATATGGGACCAGCAGGGACCTGACACGCTTGATCAGGTACTTTGGGTAACTCCCGTATCTGGTGCTCTTGAATATGAACCCCGATATGAAGAAGAAGAGTGGGACGTGAAAGGAGTATATGTACTGTTGAAATTCCAGTGGTATGTGGAAGTGACCAAGGATGATCAGGGCGATCCCCACGAACTTGAGATTGTCAGCCCAACCTATTCTCGTCACGGACCTGGCCCCACGATCATAAGGATAGCATATCGTTCTTGAAGGTGATGATCCTGTGCTCGCATGAAATGATGTCTGCGTATCTTTCGGTCCCCAGAAGCAGCCAGTATGCATCGTCGCCGTAGTTGTAGATGACCTTCCTGAAATCCTGATACAGGAGAAAGTTGACCTCCCCCTTGTTGTATATGTTCCTGGTGGTATCCTCGGCCCTCTTGAAGAACGGCTTCAACAACCTCTTCAGCTCGAGAGCGTCCTCCTTGTCCATGTGGACGACCTTGAAATAGCCGGGGCTGAGATTCCGTTTGAACAGAAGGATGAGGTTGGAGTAGAACGTGCCCTCCACGTAATTGATGCTGTCCTCCTGGATCGCCATGAACTTATGCGTGGCTGAACGGATAACGTTCTCTGTGCCGGTAATGAGCTGGCAGAGATTATCGTAGAATAGATTGGAGGTCTCCTCATCAGCCATGTGCTTCACCCCTAATCTTGGGTTCATCCGTATTAAAGGATTCCCTTTCGGCCCCCCTGTCCTGGGGTTGGATCAACCCGATATTATCCGCTCAGATCTCCTCGAACTCCTCCAGCTCTTCCAACTCCTCAAGTTCGTCCTCCTCTTCCAGCTGCGTGAGGTCATCCTCGTGGTAATCCTCGATCTCATCCTCGTATATGTCTTCAAGATAACGATCTTGAAGGTTAGGCGAATCTACCGATTCGTTGCGATCGTCGAGGTCCTCCTCATCTTCGTCGTAGCCCTCATCCTCGTACTCATCGCCATCATACAGGTCCTGGTCCTCATAGCCCTCTTCGTCGACCTCATCCTCGTAGAGGTCTTCCAGGTCCTCATCTTCAAGGTAGTCGTCTTCCTCCACCACAGCGCCCTTCTTCTTTACGACCACCTCCTCTTCGGACCTGCGGCTTACCACCAGGTAGATGATCACGATAGCTGCGAGGATCAGGACAAGGATCAGCAGGATCATCGCGATCGGGAGGGGCTCATCCTCCTCGTTCTTGACATTGGGATCGGTGTTATCTATATACTCCTCCAGATCGGTCCTGCCGTCAGAGTCGGCGTCGCTGTCGGCAGATGGGTCCATAGGATCGAGCCCGTTGTCGTGTTCCCAGCCGTCTGGCATCCCATCCATGTCGGTATCCCTGTCATCCATGTGGGTTCCAAGCTGGAACTCCTCAAGGTTTGACAATCCGTCGCTGTCCATGTCTTCCCCCCCGTCAGACGGGTTAGTGGGGTCCAGGCCGTTCTCCACCTCCATCAGGTCGGGTATGCCATCACCGTCCCCGTCGTGATCGGTCTCAAGGACCGTCAGGGTGAACGTGATCCACGCGATGCCCAGATCGCCGTCGGAAACCTGGACCACGATGTCGTATATCCCAATCTCATCAGCGGTCCAGTACATGGACGTTCCGTTCACGGGTATGGGTGCCCCTTTCCAGTCATATGTTGCCACCTCGATATTGTCAGTAGCCGAGATGGATATGTTCAAAAGATCACCGATATAAACGGTCATATTGGATATCGGGTCGACCACAGGTGGTACGTTATCGACCAGGGGTATGTCGCCCGCATCGAATCTGGCCATATTTCCACCCAAGTCATGGATGATGACATATGAGGAGATCGGGCCTGTGGTATCTGCAGGCAGGTGAATGTACAACACATATGTGAAGTTGGACAGTAGGGATAGTTCCACCACCTCGAACGTGATCCCGTCGAACGAGTAGTAGAGGGTTACATTGGCCACTCCAACATTATCTTTGACCTGTACCCTGTACTCCAGGGTCCCTCCAGTATACAGCGTCTCCGGCATGAAGAACGACGCACCCGGCAGGTCATTATCGATGATCTCCAGCGTGACAGGTGAGGTTGAGTTCTCGTTTCCCGCCCTGTCGTATGCGGTGAACCTGTAGGTCAGGGTGGGGCCGGGGTTGCCCGGTATCATCACTATGAGGTGGTACGTGCCGTTGAGGGTGAGGTTTACATATGTCCAGGTTGAGTTCCCGAACATGTATTCCAGAACCATCAGCTCGATCCCGACGTTGTCCCAACCGGACACATTGAACTGGAACGGGTCCCCTGTGGTGGCCTCCGACTGTGAGCCGTCCAGGAGGAATATCGGCAGATCATCGTCCGTTATGTTCCTGTCGATCACCGCGGAGGAGGCCTTGTTTCCGGCAGCGTCAGTGAAATGGAAAATATAGTGAAGCTCCCTCCTATCGGTGTCTGGAACGATGAGAAGATAGGACCATGTTATGTTGTCCCCGGATACCATCGGCACGATATCGTGTCCCATGGTCCCCATCCAGTATTCAACGGAGCAATGGGCTGTCCCGATGTTGTCGTAAAGTTCAAGGTTGAACCGGAACGGGTCCCCAGTGGTGGCATCTTTCTGGGAGAGGTCAGATACCATCAAGGGGTCATCATTATCGACAACGGTCACGTTCACGTGATCGTTGCTTTTCCAGTTGTCTGCCGTATCGTTCACCTCGAACCAGTAGGTCAGCCGGGCAGTAGAGTTGTATGGTATCGTGATGTTGTAATACCAGAAGTCCGTCTCGCCCGGGCCGGGTATCATCTGTATGCTGCCGGGCCCCATCCCCTCGCCCAGTTCCCCGAAATAGTACATCAACAGGACGTCCGCAACCTCGATATTATCGATCACCTCCACTTTGAACTGGAACATGTCTCCTGTGGTGGCCTTGGTATGGGATTGGTCCGCCACGATCGTCGGGGAGGTCATGTCAAGTATTATGATGGTTCGTTCCCCCGTCGCATTCCAGTTGTCGGCACTGTCGTTGAAATGCAGGACGTAATGGAGCGGATCGATAGAATCCGACGGTATTGTCAGGTCCAGCTCCCATGCCTGTCCCATCACCAGGTCCAGGGACCTGTTGACGTGAACTCCAGATCCGAACCAGTATTCAACAAAGGCCGCAGATACCCTGATGTTGTCCGAAAGGGTCACATGGAAGGTCAGGTCATCCCCGTTCATCACCGAGGTGGGGGTCAGGTCCGACTCCAGCATCGGCCTGTCATTGTCGAAGATGGGGACGTCCTTTTGCGCGGTGTGAGCCCAGTTATCCGCCTCATCTGCCATATGGAAGATATAATGCAGAGCCTCCGTGGATTCGAACGGGACCGTGATGGTGACCTGATATGGCCCCGTGCCTCCCATGGACGCATTGAACGATGGGCCGGTCCCAAACCAGAACTCAACGTGGGCCATCGCTATGCCGATATTGTCCAGAGCGGCCACGGTGAAGGTGAACTCGTCGTCGGTGTATCCCACGGTTGGAGTGATGTCGCTTCCGAAGGTTGGGGCGTCGTTATCGGTGATGTCGATACTGATCTGCCCTGTCCAGTTCCAGTTGCCCGAGGAGTCCACCGCGCCGAAGCTGTAATCCAGGTATCCTGTGATGTTCCACGGCATTATCGCCTGATAGACGTAGGGGCTACTGCTTCCCGACATGGACGTGTTGACAGGGGCGGCATCGTTGATGCTGTAAACGACCACAACATCAACGATCTCGATATTGTCGATCGTTGAGATGGAGAAGGTCAGACCATCCCCGGTGGTCCCCCCACTGGGAGTGAGATCGACCCCGAAGGAAGGTCTTTTTATGTCCACAAGGCCAATGTCCTTGACTGTTGTAGAGGCCCGGTTCCCCGCCGCATCGATCGCGTTGAACTGGTAATGGAGCGTGGCGTTGGAGTACGGTGGGGTCGTTACCGTAAGCGTGTAAGGGTTTGGGCCCGACATCGATGTGGTCGTATGTAGGCCGGACCCATACCAGTATTCCGCCTTGACGAAATTGACCATGATGTTGTCCGTGACCGATACGGAGAATGTGACCGGGCCACCAACGTTCGCAGTCGTGGATGAATGGTCGGTGCCGAAGACCGGCCGATCATCATCATACACAATGAACATCTTGACCGGCGATTCGAAGGAGTTGAGCGCCTCATCGTAGGCCGTGAAGTAATAGTACAGGGGCAACGTCAGGTTGGAATAGAAGGTAACGGTCGTGGTGTTCAACGGAGATGACCCCCCCATCCATATGGACCGATTGTAAAGGCCTCCCGAATACCAGTACGTTAACTTGGTGGCCTTGATCCCCACGTTGTCGAACGCATCGATAGAGAAGGTGTGGTTGTTCCCGGTATAACCTATATTATCCGTATGATCAACGCCGAAATAGGGGGCGTCATTGTCGGTTATTGTAACGTTCTTGATCGTTGTATTCGCCCACTGAAGGGATGTGTCGGCCACGGAGAAGAAATAGTACATTGGGTCAGTGGAGTTGTTGGGAAGTGAGATCGAGTGACCATAAGTGCCCTCCCCCGTGAGGGAGACGTTCGTATGGGTTCCCGACCCGAACCAGTATTCGGCGGTGATGGATCCAATTGCTACATTGTCGGAGGCGTTGATGGAGAACGTCAACATGTCCCCGGTGGTCCCCGCCGTGGGGGTGATGTCATCCTCAAGCACCGGAATGTCATTATCTGTCACCATAACGTACATCATGTGATCGATCGCCATATTTCCCGCGATATCCGATGCAGTGAGGAAATAGTTCAGATCGTCATGGCTGTCCGTTGGTATGTCCATGGTAATGATGAAGGGGTCCGATCCTTCCAGCTTTCCAATGGTGTGTGTGCCTGAACCGTACCAGTACTCCACCACAACCTCCTCTACTGCGAAGTTATCGCTGACGGAAACGTTGATCTGGAAAGTTTCGCCGGTGGTTGCCGAGGTGGATGTGGTGTTCGCTCCAAATATCGGGGCGATCTGATCATACAGCAGGGTCTTGGTCGGTAGGGACCCTCCCAGAGCATTCACCGCAGAGATCCTGTAGTGGTAGACCTCACCCCCGGTAAGGGAAGTATCGTTGAATTCCAGGACGGATCCCGCGGTCCAATTGTACATGGTCGGCTCCTCCGTGGAATTGGTCCTGTAGATGTTGTACCTCGTGATATTGGACAGGCCGGCATCGATCGGTGCATCCCATCTCAGATGGACGTACCCCGAAGCCGAACTGATGGTGAAGTTCGTTGGAGGGGATGGGGTTCCAGGTTCGGACATGAGCCAATCCAATGCCCTTTCAATGAATTCGGACCCCCTGGTCGAGTTTGCATTCTGCACGCCCTCGAAGGCGAATGATGTGAAGACCAGGCGGAACGTATCGTTATCCACCCGTACTCCAACATCATTGCCGCCGGATGGATTGGTCAGGATCGATGTCCCCCCTGAACCAAGGGTTATCTCATCTCCATAGTTGGAAAAGGGTACGGATAATGATATTGTCCCGAACGGATCGGTGATAATATCCCCGCTGGAGCCCTGGACCGACCCGTAGTTCACGTCGTTGTCAACCGAGGTGATATTCATGTAATCGTTCACAAAGGTGTTCGTTACGGCACCATCGGTATTGGAGGTGAGATCGTAGAAGAGGTCCTGGGCCGACAGGTAGAGCCTTCCTCCATCGTCCAGATAACTTATGAGGTTGGACTGGTCCGATGGTGTCAACGTGTTCGCAGCTCTGTCGCCTGTGGTCCAGATGACCGCCTCGTAACCTGAGAGGTTTGCAAGGTCCACAGCTCCCAGATCATAGACGTCCCATATCTTGTATTTGTAATCGGTGGAGTTCAGGGCGGTTTGGAAATATCTATCGTAATTTGCCCCATTATCATCGTCCACAAGAAGCACAGGTACCACCAGCTTCAGGCTGACAGAGTTGCTGAAATTGGATGCGCCGATCGAATTGACCGCAGATACCGCATAGAAATAGGTCACCTTGTTCCTGATCGAAGTGTCTGTGTAGTTCGATCTATCAGCTGGTATACTTGTTAATAACGTCAGGTTCTCTGTGCTGTTTCCCCTGTAGATCGCATAGTTCAGCAGGGCTATTCCACCATCATCAAGGGGCGGCTCCCATTCCAGAAGGAATTCTTGGTCCACCTCGGAAATTGTGAGGTTCCCGGGTATGGAGGGGGTCGTTGTGTTGCCCACTTTATACGCGTACATAAGCTCGGTATTATTTCCATGGAAGAAGCCAAGGTGAGGTCGATCGTTGGAGTCCAGTTCCAGTGAACAGAACGGCCCCATGTTGCCAGCGTAGTTGCCTCCAATGATCAGTGCCTCTTTTTTCCATGCGGAACCATTCCATCTCACATAGTTCACATAATCGCCCTGTCCGTTCTCATCCTGGTAAGCGATATGT
This sequence comes from Thermoplasmata archaeon, assembly GCA_023145185.1. Classification (GTDB taxonomy): domain Archaea; phylum Thermoplasmatota; class Penumbrarchaeia; order Penumbrarchaeales; family Penumbrarchaeaceae; genus JAGLEG01. The sequence continues at coordinate 14,385 of JAGLEG010000349.1, read as the reverse complement.
GGATCCCCATCTGAGTCGAGAGCAAGGGATGAATGCCAACCGTTATACTGCTCATCATCGGCGGTTCCAATATCCCATGCGGTACCATTCCAGCTCGCATAATATAACTTGTATCCGTAGTAGGATATGTGGATATTGTCATCATCATCTATGGCCATACTTGGTTGGAACCCGCTATGAGCGGGATCGACAATTTGAATGTCCCACCCCGTTCCATTCCGAATGGCCAGTTTGAGGTCGCCATTGTTCCAGTCGCGATATGCGATATGTGGCACGCCAGTTGAGTTGATCTGAATACTTGTGCCCGCCCCAACCCTGTATGTGTCCACCGTTTCAACATTGAACTGCCTTCCATTCCATACGGCATATTTCAGGTCGGTGTTGGTCGAATCATGATAGGAGATATGTGGTTGATCCGAGCCGTCAAGGGCAATGGAGCAGTATTTGCCAACCTCTCCCGAGGAATCCACCGTCCTCACCTCCCAATCCGTTCCATTCCAATTGGCGAAGAGAAGGTCTTTATTGGTATTGTCATGGTATGCAAAATTCGGCATGTCGTTGGAATCGAGGGCCATCTCATGCCCGTCCCATATGTAGGTGTCATTATCGACCGTCTGGGTGGACCAGTGGTCCACCTCCCATTTGCTGAATTTCAGCTTGTCAGAGAAATATCCCAAGGATGCAGTATCGTTCTTATCCAGCTTCAGGGATATATGGGTTACATATGCCGGGTCTACAGCATCCATATACCACCCCTTCCTCTGATCGATAATGAAATTCTTTGTAAAATTGAAAATATAATTCCATGGACCATATTGCAACCTTATCCGACTATTGCTACCTGTCCTAACATCCAGAGGAATTGTCCAGTTGTAGGTTCCCAGGCTGGCGTTCAACCCCCTTGCTATACTCGTCTGATGTTCGTCTAACCAGAAAAGGTCAAGGTTCACAGTGCTTCCATTGATCAGATTCTCAGACGTCCAGTTGATGGAATAGGTCTGACCCTTTGTCCAGGTGGTTCCCTTGAGGGGGGCGGTCAGGTTAACCCTCTCGTACGTCTTTCTGAAGAGGCGGATGCCCGCCCCCAAGATCCTCTGAGCGGTAAGGGGAACTCCCCTACTGTCAAGCAATATGGATGTCTTTAAATGCCCATAGTCATCGTAAATGACCTCTCTTGTCCACTCCGTGCCATTCCAATACCTATAGAGGATCTTCTGGTCCGTTACATTTGAAAATATGATATGGGGGTGATCGTCCTCATCCATGGTGAGGGAGGGATATTTTCCAGTATTGCCAGAGGACTCAAGTGTCGATCTGTTCCAGATGGAACCGTTGTAATATGCATATTTCAGATCATCGTTCGCATCGTCGTAGTATGCGATATGTGGATGGTCGTCACTATCGAGTGAGATGCTTGAATAAGTGCCTATCTGTGAACCTGAGTCCACCAGTGTTCTACTCCATGTGGTCCCGTTCCAGTATGCGTAGCCCAGCCCGTAAGGTGAATAGATGTCCCGGTATGAGATATGAAGCTCATCATCGGATGAGATAGCAAGCGATGAATCGAAACCTACGTAGGCATCAACATTGGAATGGTCCCATCCCGTGCCGTTCCATCTTGCCAATCTAATGCTACTGGCCCCATGATATCGGTAATAAGAAATGATCGGTCTTTCCTGTGAATCCAGAACAATATTTGGATATTGTCCGGAATCTCCATCTGACTCGACTATGCTTTTATCCCATCCTGTCCCGTTCCTCTTGGCAAATTTCAGATCATCGTTCGCATCGTCGTAGTATGCGATATAGGGTTTTCCATCTGAATCGAGGGCCAGTGAGGAATAACTCCCGATGACATATGTGGAGGAATCCACATCCTCAGAGATCCATTCGTTGTCTACCCGTTTCGCGTAAACAAGGTAGTAGATGAAGTAGCTGCCAGTAAAGTAGGTTCTCAGATATGTGACATGGAGATCTCCCTGCGCGTCCATTGCGAATCCTATCGTGTTACCTGACCCGGCCCCAATATCCTCACTAGCCCACCAGCTGCCGCTTGAGTTCTGTATCGTATTGAACCCTCCCGGCATCATGCTCTCGATCTCATTGGATAATTTGAGATCATCATCGGCACCCATTGCCTCTTCATCGTTGATCAGGATGAATGTTGAGGAGATCATTATCAATACAAATGCGATACTAAGGAATCTGCTACCCTTTTTACTCATAAGATATCCCTCCCTGAGGATCGTGGATGAACAGGTTTCAACGGATTACTAATTATATAAAACATGTCTAAATCTTTGGGTATTTTGCCCAATATCGGGCAAGATCATAGCCGGTGTGCGCCCACCTCAAGGGAGCAGTTTATATCCATGGTCATTGGTGAGGGGCTCATGGTCGTTGAGGTGCTGCCCGGAATATTTCGAATAGAGGTGCCCCTCCCCAAGAATCCCCTCCGTTCGGTCAATTCATATGTTATCCTGGGGGACGACAGGAATCTTATCATAGATACCGGAATGAACAGGGAGGAGTGCCGGGAGGTCCTGGACAAGGGCCTTGCAGAGATCGGCCTGGACCTCTCCAGGACCGATATATTCCTCACACATTATCATGCAGACCACATGGGACTGGCCCCCCATGTCGCCACCCCCAACTCGAAGGTGTTCATGAGCAGGGAGGACTCCGCGGTGATATCGGAGAAGGAGTACTGGAGGGATATGCTGAAATACGCCCTTCTGAACGGCTTTCCACCGGTGGACCCTCAGGAGGCCATCAGGAAACATCCCGGATATCGATATGGACCTCTCGAGAGGATGAATATCACACACCTGAAGGACGGGGGCCGCCTGAAAGTGGGGAGATACAACCTTAAGGTCGTGATCACCCCCGGCCATACGGTGGGCCACAGCTGCCTGTACGAACCCGGGGAGAAGCTCCTTTTTTCCGGGGACCACATCCTCGGTGACATCACCCCGAACATCTCTCTCTGGTCGGAAAAAGGGGACCCTCTCGGGGATTACCTGGAAAGCCTGGATCGGGTGGCGGAAATGGAGATAGGCCTGACGCTCCCCGGGCATAGGACCCGTATCAGAAATGCGGGGAAGAGGATCGCGGAGCTGAAGGAGCATCACAAGGAAAGGGCCCGGGAGATCGAGGTACTGCTGGAGGAGGGGGAGATGAACGGTTTCACGGTGGCGTCCAGGATGACCTGGGACATGACATACGATTCGTTCGACGATTTCCCCATCATGCAGAAGTGGTTCGCACTGGGCGAGGCGATCGCCCATCTCCGCTATCTCGAGGTGGGTAAGAGGGTATTCTCGAAAACGGTGTCCGGACAGATCCTCTATCATCTTTGAATTTTTTCGGTATAACGGGGGGCCATCCTTTTATAGGACTGATTTTCATATCATCCTCACAACGGGAGTGGATGTGATTGAGAACGGCCAACGTGATATTGATACTTCTTATGCTGATACTTTCTTCGATGGTACTGAACGGTGCCTCTGAAGAGACAGGAACAAGAGCCCTTGGAAACACGGATTGGCCCATGTTCAGGGGGGACGAACAACATACCGGTCTGAGCCCCTATTCCACCGCGAGCAACCCGGGCAGGTTGAACTGGAGCTTCGACACGGATGGAAGGATCAGGACCTCACCCGTTATCGATGCCGATGGGAACCTCTTTTTCTCATCGGACGACGGTTACTTCTACTCCATAGACCCCAATGCGAACCTCAGGTGGAGGTACAAGATCGGCAACTTCAAAGGGTCGGGGGTCAATGATCTTTATGATTCAACTCCGCTTGTGGACTCCGATGGGAACGTCTACGTTGGTTCCGACAGCAGTTTTCTGTACTCTTTCACCAATTCCGGCACAATTCGATGGAGCACACCTGTAGATGCGATGGGGGAGCTCAGGTCCTCACCGGTCATGGATGAGAACGGTATCATCTATATCGGCTCCCAGGAGCAGAGGGGAGTTGGAAGCATGTACGCCTACTATTCGAGCAACGGGACCTGCCTATGGAGATACCAGACCAAGAGCTATGCTGTGATCTCCTCCCCCGCCCTTGACCTCGATGGGAACGTGGTCTTCGGCACAACCGGTAACATGCTCATATGCCTATATCCAAATGGGACGCTCAACTGGAAGACAAGCCTGAAAGGATCGATCGTATCCTCCCCATCTATCGATTCCAGCGGCAATATCTACGTTGGAAGCTACTCCCCGCAGGGAGGTGTAGGAATTCTCTGGTCCCTGGACAGCTCCGGCGCGCACAGATGGTCATATTCGAACTCTGCCAGCCCCATCTACTCCTCCCCTGCCATTGGGCCGGACGGGACAATATACATCGGCTCTGATGACAATGCCCTCTATGCGGTCGACGGTACACGCGGGACGCTCGATTGGACCCTTCTCACGGGCGGAAAGGTAATATCCTCTCCCGCTGTGGATTCGGACGGTGTCATCTACGTCGGAAGCGAGGACATGTACCTCTATTCCATCAACCCGGATGGGAATCTCAGATGGAAATACAAGACCGGGGGGATGATCCACTCCTCCCCCGCCATAGGGTCCGACGGAAGGGTCTACGTTGGATCTGACGACGGCGATCTCTATTCCCTCTTCAAGGGAGCGCCCGATGCACCCCGCAATTTCCTGGCCTCGGGAGGGGACTCCCATGTCAACCTCACGTGGCAATCTCCTATTGAGGATGGTGGCTCAGAGGTGACGGGATATAATATATACAGGGCCCAGGACGGTGGATTGCCTGCTGTACTTCTATCAGGCCATTCGGATTTATATTACCGGGACGACACCACCGAGAACGGCATCACCTACGACTACTACCTAACGGCGGTCAATGTTCTGGGAGAATCGAATATGACCGGTCCCATGACCGCCACACCGATGAGGGTGCCCTATCCCATCACAGACCTCTCAATACGGAACGGATCGGGATTCGTTGAGCTATCATGGGAGCTTCCACTTGAAGACGGCGGTTCTCCCCTAACCAAGCTCGTTATATTCAGGGGGGGAGAGTCCTTCTCACTTGAGGAGTTGGCACAGACCACACCGGACCAGACATCATATAACGATACCGATGTGGTCAATGGTGATACCTACTATTACCGCATATTCGCAGAGAATATAATGGGGCGCTCCGTGGGGAGTGATATTCACTCCGGGCTTCCGATAGGTGTGCCCACCGCCCCACTGGATCTGGTAGCATCTGCCTTCGATGGATTCGTGCTCCTATCATGGGATGAACCCGCAGATGTGAAGGGCTCTCCCTTGATCGGGTATCAGGTATTCTCGGGCCCGGCCGAGGGCTCCGAGATCCTGTTAAATGAGACCATAGAGCTGCAATACAACCATTCGGATGCGGAGAACGGCGTGGAGCATCACTACTACGTACTGGCACTGAACGGCGTGGGAGCGTCGCTCCCGTCAGGAAGTGTGATGGTGACGCCTCTGGGCGTCCCATCTTCACCAACGGATCTTCTTGTCTCACAGGTGGGTGGAGAGGTTCACATTACATGGAACGGTCCGGAGGACGACGGGGGAAGCCCGATCTCCTCCTTTCGGATATTCAGATCGGTGAACGGCGGGGAGTTCGAACTGATGGTATCCATCCCCGCGGACCAGGGGTTGGAATATAACGATGCAGGGGTGAGCGACCCCAATTCCTACGGATACCGTATCTACGCGGTTAACCCGGTGGGTCAGTCTCATAACTTCGTTGAGGCCTTGATCCAGGTCAGGGGAGTTCCAGACGCTCCTGTCAACCTCACGGCGGTTTCCGGGGACGGTTATGTCCTTCTCACGTGGGAGGGGCCGGAATACGATGGGCTATCGCCGATAACATCATTTGCGATCTGGCGCGAGGACGATGCCGCACCCTTCTCCATCGGCGAGGTTGGGCCGGACATATTCGAATACAATGACACCACGACCTTCAATGGCGAGACCTATCAATATTTTGTCCTGGCCTTGAATGAGATAGGGGAATCAGGAAGGAGCGACAGGGTCCAGGGCGAGCCGATCAAGGAGATCGTCCCTCCTTCACCTCCCAAAGCCCTCACGGCATCCCTGAGCGGAGATGCGATAGATATCACATGGGAAGGGGTGGATGATGATGGTGGGAATGAGGTGAGCTCGTACAACATCTACCGAAGGGTGAACGATAACGGGTCAGAGCTTATCCGTGTCTTCACGTCCTCGATCTTCTTCTATGCCGATACGGATGTGATGCCCGGGAACACCTATTATTACTATCTGACAGCGGAGAATTCCGCCGGCGAATCGGCCCCCTCCGGGGAGGTGTCCGCAGTGATAGAGAAAGGGGAGGACCCCCCTCCCACGGATAACAGGCCGGGAGAGAAGGGCGAAGAGGAGGATAATACGATGATATTCCTCGCTGCAGCGATGATCATTGCCGTGATAATTGCAGCACTGATCGCTGCATTCCTCGTTCTGCGGAAGAAACCCTCCTCGCCGCCTCCGGCTGAACCCGTGATGGAGCAGCCTTTGGCTCTCCAGACCGCACTCTACCAGGAGGCGCTCGCCTACAACGAGGCTCAACAGCTGCCGCCAGCCCAGCACGATGTGTACGGCAGTGGGATCGAGCCTGTGCCGGTGGCGGAGCAGATGACAGCACCTGTGGAACAGGGGGCCGTCCCCATGGAACCCGAGGCACCCCTCCCTTCCCCGGAGGTTGATATGTACCAAAGGGATCCAGAGGCTGGAGCTCCAGTGGAGGTGGCTCCTTCCGAGGGGGCCCCCGCAGAGGTGGGCCCGGTCGATCCTGAGGCCGTGATGGAATCCCCTGGCAACGTTGAGGGGACAGCAGCTCATGAAGCTGCCCATGTTGTACAATAGGGACCTACAACTCCGATTTTCAGTGTGTAAAAAAAAACTATAGATTATAATTATTTTCAGTCATATAAATATGGTTTTACCATCTCCCCGCCAATTGATGAAAAATCATATAATACCAGAAGTTGATTTAAATCTCGTGAAGTTCGACAAGGAATCACTGGTACTCTATTCCACACATCTGGCCGTGGGGGGGGACAGGAAGCTGAAAAGGAGCCAGGTCGCAAGAAGAATGGCCATCAAGGATTCCACCTACAACCTCTACCTTTCCAAGCTCTCATCATCCGGCCTCATCAGCAGGAGAAACAGGAAGCAGCACGGCGATGAGTTCTACAAGATCGACCTCACCGATGGTGGCCATAAGAGGGTAAAAGAGATATTAGGGAGGATAGAGACCTTCAACTTCACCCCGGAGCGTCACAACATAGATCGTGTCGTGGCTCTCAAGGTGGTCCTGAACCAGCTGAAGCATCCCCTGGACAAGATCCACCTTCTTTCGCTGTACTGTAAACAGTCGTACTTCAACCTGCCCAAGGTCATGAATGCTATCGGGTCCTCCCACGATGAGACCAATATCGTAAATGTCCTGAACCGATTCGACGTGGAGGAGAATGGGGGGAATGAGGGGTATTTCACGGATGTATACGCCAGGTGCAGCCTGTACGGGGATAACCGGAGGGGCGACTTCAACTTCGAAAATGCGGGGAACAGCGATATAGACAGCCTCCTGTTCCTGGCAGAATCGGAGAGGAAACACGGTGAGATCGTCAGGGCGCAGGACGACTACAGGACGATCCTGGAGACCTGTAGGAACCTTTCGCACCATCATTGGTTCATAGCCTCATTCAATATAGGCTTCATCGAACACCTCAAGGGCGATACGGAAAAGGCCATCTCGATATTTGACAACATGGGGAAAGAGACAAAGGAGAGGGTATATCTCTCTTATCTAAGCGAGATCAAAGCCTTCATATACTCACAGACGGAGGAGTACGAGAAGGCAAGGGAGCTGTTCAATTCGAGCATCCGCTCGTTCAGAAGGCTGGATCAGAACCTCCTTCTGGCCCTGGCCCTGAACAACAGAGGGATAATGCTGTTCAAGATGGGGCTGTTCGATAAGGCGGAGAACGACTGGGACCGGGCACTGAGGATCGCCAGGGCCATCCCATCTCCAAACATAGAGGCAATGGCGCTTGTCAACCTCGCAGATCTGGAGATGAAGGGGGGGAATCTGAAGAAGGCCGGGACCATGCTCGACAGGGCTCACGAGATATTCTGGGAGATCGGAGATTTCGAGAAGATCTCCTGCGTCTATTTCAACAGGGCCCTGCTGTCCATGGAGAAGAACGATCTGGAGATGATGGGAGAACACCTGAGGAACTCGGAGGAGGTCGCGTATCCGCTTCCATCGTTCTACGAGAGGATGGAGAGGCGGAAGGAGATCGCATTCCGGGGCAAGGAGAAAGGCATCAAGGATATCAATGCCTATTTAAATGATTGAAAAAAATTATAATGTATGCAGAATCGTTATTATCATTTGACCTGAATTTTAGATGAATGACCCGAATAACCATTCCGGCAGGCTCTGCCCTGATGTTCTTCTGCTTGGCCCTTGTGATAGTATTCAACAGCGGTGATGTCCAGGCTGTACAGCCCGTTGACAACATGGCGATCATAATAGTTTCCGAGAACGCGGAGGCGAGTGAACTGGGGAAGGCCGCCTCCTTCTATGGTCACCTCCTCAATGGAGGATACTGCTCGGACAATGTACTATTCCTCACGCCCTCAAGCGTTCCCGGCTCGGACGGAACCTCGAACCTCTCCAATATCGAGGATGGTTTTGGCTCCCTGGTCGAGGACAATGAGACGGATAAGGACGTGGTTATCTACATCTCGGACCACTGCGGAGGATGTATCGATGGGGCAATATTCGAGTTCTCCAACGGGACCCTGAATGTTTCGACCATAGATGGATGGATCGATGATATGACGTTCGACGACCTGACGTTCATCATAGGTGGAGATCGGTCCGGTCTCGCAGGCCCTGAACTGGAGGGTGATGACAGGGTGATAATAAGCTCCATGGGATCAGACGAGATGAGCACTCCCGACCGGTTCAACATCACAAGAGGTCTGGAAAGCGCATGGGCGGATTTCAACAACGACGGACATATCTCATATATTGAAGCCTTTATCTCCGAGAAGATCAGGCTGTTGCTCGAGCCTCAGACACCCCGGCTATGGGCATGAACACGTGGGGGGAGATCCGCTGCTTGATCTCCCCCTGTCAATCTCAATGTTATCTCCAAACCCCTCAGATACTGGTATGACACTCAGGAGGAGATCTGCTGCAGGATCTCCCCCTGTATAAGCTTCCACATATCCAGGTTACTCCTGATGTTCTTCGCCATGTCGCTCTTTTCCAGCACGTCACACCTGTAACCCATGAGCGGGACCGTATGATCGATAACCATGTTCATGAACTGCCAGAACCGGACCTGTCTCTCGATAGAATCTGCCACTTTTTCACAGTCGTTCTTTACATCCCAGGTACATATCCATGTTTTTCCATGCTTCAGATGCTGCCTGCACCCGACCCTCCCGCATCCGCATACGATCCTCAGCTCACCCGTTGGGGGAAGTTCGTAATAGAACGGCTTCTTTCCTCTCTGCAACTCATGTGACCTGAGCTTACCTTTCAGGCGGATGTTCATATAAAGGCCCCGAATAGAGTACATTTTTCAAAACTTGCACCCACCATATAAACCCCTAACATATAGATTATAAAAATTTTCGATCATTTAAATAGCTTATGAACTTTTCACTCTCATCTCTCGTTTCGATCGGGGACAGTGGATGTAAGCGTGATCTCCCCCTGGAACGGTTGAATGACACCTTGTTATCTTGACCCCAATCTTTATATTCGATGGCCGGGGGATATTACTATTATGCCTGACGGGCCCGACATCGGATCCAAACTACTGTTCTGGTTGATCGTCGGGGCCGTATCTGTCTTCTTCGCCGAGGTGATCTCCTCATCATTTCCTTTGGCCCTTGTCCATCCCTGGGGGTATCTGGTCCTGATCCCTCTCTACGGCCTGCACACGCTCGTATTGGGCAGGCTGGTTTTCAGGGGAAGGCCCACGTTTTCAACGCTTTTTATTGCTGGTGCATTGTTCGGCCTGTATGAAGCATATATCACCAAGGTGCTGTTCTATCCTCCTTGGGGGAGGTCGGCCTGGCATTATCTCGGCGTTGACCTCTTCTGGACCTTGATCCTTGTGACGTGGTGGCACATGTTCTTCGCCTTCATCATCCCCCTGTTCGTTTCGGAGCGGATCCTGGGGTCCGATGAGATGATGGCGTATTTTCCCGAGAGGGTCAGGCGTTTTTTCGGATCTCCCACAAGGGCAAAGGTGGCCCTCTATCTTTTTATCATCTGGTCAGCCGCCTTCATGGGAGGCAATATGGGCTCGTTCTACATGCCTTCGGTGGCCGCCATGCTTAATCTTGCCGTACTTGCGATCCTTGTTGTGATATGGAAGAGGAGGGGGAGAAGATACACCCTGGAGGAGATGCTCCCGGAAGGGCGGCAGTTCTGGATACTCTTTGCCCTCCTGCTGCTCGTCTATCTGGTACTGGGCCTTATTTTTGACACATCGAAGATCCCGGGGCTTTCCGGGCAGTTGGTGATATTGGGCCTGTATGCGCTCTTTTTGGTGATGCTCGCGATCGGGGTGAGAGGTTCAAAAAAGGCAAGGAAAGGGAGGTGGAAGGGATGGAAGGCCGACATAAAGATAAGGGATATCACGGTACTAAGTGTACTCTTCATCTCCATTTCCGTCCTCTCATCCATCACGCCGATAGGGGTGATAGTGATGGTATCATCTTTTGTCATGGGCATCCTGGTAGGGATATTTTCACTATTTTACAGTGTGACCAGAATTCTACTGTCGGTCCGAAATTGATGGATTCAACAGATCGCCCTCACAACTATAAAACCAGATACCGCCATTCCCCCTTGTTACAATGGCAGGGAAACACAGGATAAGGGATATGGTGGACCAATGGCGTCCCGGCGTTTTCGTCATAATGGCCCTTGTCAAGACGTTCCAGCTCCTTGGAAAAATGGGGTTGAACCGGAAGGAGGAGGGGTGGAGGAAGGCGACAAGGGCGTTCATGTATGCCGAACACACGAAGTTCATACTGGGGACCTTCTCGCTGGACATCTGGTCGGATTCCCACATTCCGAAAGACCGTTCCCTGAAGGTGACCTCCGAACACATAGCGGAGAGGTTGTATTCGTTCCTGTCCGGTGAAGAGGCCGCCCACGACAAGATATGCCTGAATGGGAGAGACCAGGTTCGGGTCAGGAAGGACCAGATAGATGTCACCATCGCCGAGTACTCGAGGGAGGGAGACCTCGTCCGCATAGGTCCCCGTATGGATCCATGTGATGATGACTTCAAAGGGGTCAATAGAGAACACGTGGATGGGGTCATCGTGAGGACCTTCAACGCGACCAGGAACCTGAAGGACCGGATACGCCCGATAGGGCTCATGAGAAAGCTCGGAAAGACCCTCAGGGGCGAAGGAGAGATGGATTATGCGGAGAGGGTGGTGACCTCGATATTCCTTCAATTCGAGGTGAAACACAACGATGGGGCGGATAGGTTCGATGAGCCAGATTTCAGAACCCGTTTACATCCGGGTCTGGGAATGATGAACATCCTCTGCATCCTCAGGGATGACATGAGGGAGGCCGATATGTGGTTCCACATTAGCCACATCCCAATAGATGGGGTTCCAGCCCTTGAGATACTGGAGCGCCAGAGAAAGCAGTGGGGGACAAGGAAGGAGATAGTATATCCGAGGATTGGAACCGGCATCCAATTCCCGCTGCATCTGATATCCACCGGGAGAAGGCGGGTCTATCGTGCAGGGTCACTTATGGATTTCAGCAGGGTCCGCGATATCCGAAACAGATTGAACAGGAGGCTGGGGGAGAGGATAGGAGGCGATATACCGCCCATCGCGCTTCTCGGGTGGTGCATGGAGCACCACGACGCGTTCCGGGGTCGGAAACTGCACATCCCCGTGGACCTGCCCAAGACCACGGAAAGGGAGAGGACGCTGGGTTTCGTTTTCGTCCGCCCCTCCCGTTTCTTCAGGAGGGATGACCCGGAGGCCGCCTTTGTTGATTTCATCAGATATTTCAATGACACGGCCTCACGGGCCAAGGAGCGGGACCACGTCAACCAGTGCTTTATGGATGCGGTCGCCCTCTCGCCCATATTCATATTTCACCTGACGAGATCGCTTATCCCCGGAGCCCTTGAGGAGTATCTGGGCGGCATGGGCCTATCGGTTGTGAAGACCTCGTATGTCGGCGCGGGGGTCATGCCGGATAACAGCCGGGGCGGTTATGTGGTATTGAACAACTACACTGTCCCGGACGGGGATGGTGGGGTCGCGGGATACATAAGCGTGACCGGCCTGAAAGAGCAGGTGGAGAGGAACTCAAAAGCCCTGGCAGAGATCCTCCAGGATGTAGATGTCTTCATGCAGTTCAAGGTGTGATCACCCTCCACTTCTACAATGAGTGAAGTGCACTTCCCCAATAGTTAATTACCAGAAAACCAAATCCCCTGGCATGAAGATAGCGCTGTTCGGCCCGCCCGGTGCAGGCAAGGGAACACAGTCCAAGTTGATATCGGAGAAATTCTCGATCCCCTCCATCTCCATGGGTGACCTTCTCCGTGCGGAGGTTCGCAAGGGAACGGCACTGGGGAAGGAGGCCAAGGCCCTCATGGATGAGGGCCAGCTGGTCCCTGACAGCGTTGTGATCGATATGCTGAGGGATCGGCTTCAGGGCAGCGACTGCGACGGGGGTTTCATTCTTGATGGGTTCCCCAGGGCGATATCCCAGGCCAATGTACTGGATGAATTCGTGAAGCTCGATGCCGTCATCAACCTCTCGGTCGATGACCGTTTCCTTATCCAGAGGATAACGGACCGGAGGATGTGCCCCTGCGGGGTCGCCTACCATCTGGTGTTCAATCCCCCGATAAGGCCCGGTGTCTGCGACGATTGCGGAGAGAAGCTGTATCAGAGGGATGACGATACAGAAGAGACCGTTCTGAAACGATTGAAGGTATATTCCGAACAGACCAAACCCGTGCTGGAGTTCTACAGGAAGAGGGGAGTGCTAAGGGATATCGATGGGAACAAATCCATAGCGTGCATCAGGCACGCGCTGATCGAGATACTCGACTCGTTACCTCAGTAAGGTGGACCATGAACGTACTTGTGATAGGTGCTGGTGCATTGGGCAGCCTGGTCGGCGGCGTTCTATCCAGAAAACACAATGTAACCATCATCGGCAGGCAGGAGCAGGTGGACGTTCTCAACAGGGAAGGCCTGCACATACGCGGCCTGACGGTGGGTGATTTCCATCCAAATGCAACGACTGGATATCCTGCAGATATGAGCTTTGACCTGATCATCATATGCGTTAAATCCTACAATACGGAGTTGGCCCTTGACCACGTGGCGCCTCATATCAAGGAAACCACCTTCTTCCTCTCCCTGCAGAACGGCCTGAACAATGAGGAGCTGATCTCCGAGAAGTTAAGGGCCGACAACCTTCCAGGGTCGGTACTGGGAGGCATCACCTGTCACGGCGTCACCTACAAAGGCCCCGGCCTTGTCAAACATGCCGGGAAAGGGGACACATTTATTGGCCTTTATACGGATGTCCGGGACGAAAAGACCAGGGCCAAGGTGGAGCAGATAGTCCAGGCGTTCAACGATGCGGGCCTTGAGGTGGAGCTTACCGGGGCCATCAGGAGGGAGATCTGGGCCAAGACGATAATCAACTCCGCCATCAACCCGCTCACCGCCATAACCGGCTCCAGGAACGGGGACCTCCTGACGGACAGATATCTCCGTGAGATGATGGACAATCTGGTGGAGGAGGGAGTGGAGATCGCCCGCTCCCACGATATAGATATCACCGTCGAGGAGCTCATCAGGCGCACCCACGCCGTTGCGGACAGGACGAAGAACAATATCTCCTCGATGCTCCAGGATATCACCAGAAAGCGTAGAACCGAGATAGAGTCCATAAATGGAGCGCTCTACGACAAGGCGAAATTAAAGAATATCTACGCCCCGCTGAACCGGTCCATGTACCATATGATCAATGCCATACAGAGACAGTACATGAAGGAGGACTAGAAGAACTTCCCCATCATCCTCTCAATGGAGGATGTCGAATCGGGCCTCATCTCCTCGGGGAGGTACTTGAGGTATTTCGGCTGCGCCATCCTCTCCTCCAACATAATAATGGCCGCCCTGTCCGTCTCGGAGCGGATGGACCTGCCAGCCGCCTGCAGTATCCTGTTGACAGCCGGGTACTCGTAGGAGTATTCGTCCCCCTTGACCATGCCGTAGCGTTTCCGGTAGAGGTCTCGAACCGCCTTCACCTCCAGGGAGGGAGG
>JAGLEG010000348.1 GCA_023145185.1 Thermoplasmata archaeon | reverse complement strand
ACTGATTGGTGTTTTTTGCGTATGATATCTCCCGAACAAAGGAATCTCAGGAGGAGGTGAACATTCAAGATTTCTTCTTGTCCAGGCCGGAGATCTGGTCCCTGAACTCATCGTATTTTCCTGCGAGCAGGGTCAGTGCGTATTCCAGAGCATCCTTTGCTTTCACGGATCCATCGGTCTCGAATGAGAAGATGAACTTGTCATCCCTTCCCGCGACATCGAACTTCGGCTCCGGGCCTGCGTTATTTGCTTCCAGTGTCTGAACGCATTTGTGGCAGAGGTCGACGTGGTCCAGGTTCTCAACAATGAACTTCTTATCCTCTGCATCCCATATCCCATATCTGTTCTCGGGGTCCTTGTGGTTCATGCTGGAGAGATAGAGCTTTGGGAAATATTTGTAGCCGCAGACCGTAACAGGCTGCCATTTGGCATGGTCCTTGCCCGTTCCCAGGATAGCTGTAGCGTAGACGAGAAGCGCCTGCTTCTCCTTCAATTTCACTATGGGTATCAACTCCTCCTTGACGCGGAGGGTCACATCCCCGAGAGGCTGAAGGTCGCCGGAAAACACCGTACACGGCCCTTTCTTGTTCATTACATATATGATCGTACAATGGGGGCAACCAGAACCCTCACATTCACATTGGTCCCTGAAGGTGAAGTCCTTTAGTACGGTCGGAATGGGGACGAGTGCCATTCTGTGGGCGATGATCTCATCGAACAGGGCTGAGCTGGAGTCATATTCGTTTCCCTGCTCGTCCCTTATCGGTCCCATATGGAACTCCACCTCATCTATAGCCATCTTGGGGACCTCTGATATCAGGGTCCTCCTGATCGCATTGACTACATCCGGGGACGTTCCTTCGACAACGAATGAACATCTCCGGTCTGTCAGCTCCCTCACCGTCAATATCATCTCAGACCCTCCGGCCTCTTTTTCCGCCCTTGGGTTTCGTTCCATCGTGGGGAACAGGGGTGACGTCCTCTATCCTGCCGATCCTCAGTCCCGCCCTGGAGAGCGATCTGATGACCCCCTGTGCGCCGGGTCCGGGGGACGTAGGTCCATTCCCTCCGGGGGCCCTGACCTTGATATGTATGTTGGTTATCCCCTTCTCCTTGGCCCTGTCGGCGATCAGCTCACCAGCACGCATTGCAGCGTACGGTGATGCCTCGTCCTTTGCGGCCTTGACGACCATTCCACCGGTCGCCTTTGCAATGGTCTCGGCTCCGGTGAGATCGGTTAGTGTGATCAATATATTGTTGTATGAAGCAAAGATATGACAGACTCCCCATTTCTCGGACATTATTGCTCACCTTCCTCTT
>JAGLEG010000347.1 GCA_023145185.1 Thermoplasmata archaeon | reverse complement strand
GCTTATATTTCTGTAAATAGTGTAATTCACATCAAAGTTATCAAGGATACCAGAGGAAAGTGGGGGCCAGCTTACATTGACACTGAAATGATCTGGGATGGCCGCTGGCGTTGAAATTACAGGAGCAATAATTGGAATTATTGGATCCGTAATTGTGAGATCCCCGGGTCCGATCTCCGTCCAGTTTATGGTCACTCCAAAATAATATGGATCGGTTTCATAATCGTTGAATGTGTAATTATACCAGGTTATATTTCCCTGGACGGCCAACTCCGTTAACGTTGTTGGAGAATCTCCGATAAAGATAGTATAGCTGATGATCGAGAAATATTTGAACAATCTATCCATAGGCGCATCCCATGAGATATTGATGTACTGGGGGCCTTTTGTTGCTGATATGGGTCCTGATCCGGTCAGGTCAGGATAGGTTTTAACCACGATTGCATCGTCCTTTCCCGAAAGGGTGGTGCTATATGCCCCCTGAGTTGTGGGGAATTGATTGGATGAAGTGGCCCCACCGATAACGACAATTCCATTCTCCAATACCACATGATGGTTGCTCCAACCATTGTTTGAAGCACCTTCTTCATTCGCGGGACTGCCGATGTACGTTGAATAATCAATACTTTTTTCATCGCTGCTGATCCTGGTTAGAAATAGATCACCATTCCCATTATGAGACGTGTCATAGGCCCCACTTGTTATGGGGAAATCATTCGACCAGGTATATCCCGTGACAACTGCTTCGTTATACTCGTTAATGGTAATATCGGAGGCCACCTCATTTCCTTGTCCACCGAGAAGTGATCCTGTAAATGGTTTCAAAGTATCATTGAACTTGCAGATGAACGCGTCATTATATCCCCCATTGAAAGAATTTTGAAAACCGTTGGCCGTTGGGAAATTACTTGACCACGTGACTCCGGTGACAAAGACATAATTATCCTTGCCTATGGCTATGCCTTTACCCATATCTGAACCGGAGCCGCCAAAGAACGTGGAATGGTTCACAGCACTTAGATTATGGTTTAATATCGATACAAAGGAGTCTCCACCACCCCTGTAATTATTGTTAATTGTTTTTGGATAACCTGAAGATTTGGTATGTCCTGTGATGTAGATCTTCCCTTCATCATCGATCGTCAAGGCCTCAGCACGGTCCTCACTCGCTCCACCTATCAAGGTCGAGTAAAGCAAACTGCTCCCCGATGGATTGAATTTTGAAACGAATACGTCACTCCATCCCCCATGTGTGTTGTCGTATGCGCCTTCGGTCGTGGGATATTGCTCCTTTCCAACATCCTCCACAATACCGGTTTCACCCACTATGACCGGATTTCCATCCGGGTCCAGGGCGACATCATATGCCCAATCAGCTCTGAAACCTCCAACATAAGTGGAAAATAGTAAATTGGACCCTGCCGTATTTAGTTTGAACAGGATCGCATCAGTAAGGCCCGTATAAATCGGGTTATAGGCACCGCTGGTTGTGGGAAATCGATTGAGATTGTAGGATGTGCTTCTTCCCGTGACATATGCATTTCCATTACTATTTACTGCAATGCCAAAAGCCAGATCATCGGTCTTACCTCCCACATAAGTAGAATAGATGAGTTTATCCCCTGTTTTATTCAACTTCACAACGAGGATGTCCTTGTAACTGCTACCGGAAGCATATGTTCTATCATATGCTCCTGTCGTGGTTGGAAAATTTGAGGATATGGTATATCCAGTAGAGTAGATATGCCCATTTGGGCCCACTGCAACATCGGTGATGAAATCCCAGGATGCACCACCGATAAATGTGGAGAATATCAGTTTTGGATCGATGACCAATTCTTTGGAATCATCGTAATCATCCACAGAAAATGAGATCATATCATCGTCGATCTTCCAATGCGTCCTCACTTCTCCGCCATCCTGGTCGAAGGAGATGGGCCTATCCTCGGAGATATCAAATATTGTGGTCGGGATGATCAACCTATCGTTCACAATTCTTGGAGATGCTCCTGTACATCTCATCTGGATCTTATCCGGGTCTGCTCCAGGTTGAACAATGAAATCATATTTCAGACTACCTTCACTTCGGTAATACCTGAGATCAACTCCAGTCCATAGGTCTTTATATCTTATCTCTTCAAAGGTTCTGATCCCAATATATTGGTCCTTTTTATCTTCCCCTCGAATGTAATTCAACGAATTATCAATACAGGAGACCCCTATGATCTCCGTTCCATCTGGCTGAATGAACTCTATCTCGTACATGTGTCCATTTTCGTCATCTCCCCTTAGATGATACAGAATACCAGACGATGTAAACCCGATCTCGATATTTTCCAGGGTAATATAGAACAGGACATCATCCCTGAACAATTGGCCGATATTTTCCACAAAATTGGTACTCTGTAGTTTATCCAGGGTAATCTCTTCATTTGATCCGTGGATCGTAGAGTAGTCTATTCCATCTCCATTTACGCCGGTTGCGATCTCCCCTGAAATTGGTAAAATGATCGTGATCAGGAGAGCAAACGCCGTAAAAACCGAAAATGACCTCATGTATCTCATGCCAACAACCTCTTCCCTTCTCAACATACCCATGTGATTATTAATAAATATCGTAAATTGCCATATGGAACTTGAACGGGTTGGATGCGACAAGATCAGGTGCTATCAAGCACATTGTATTGGAATTTACACCTTTCCATATTCACCCAGGTAGTGAAAAGGATTAATAAGAGTTCATTGTGTCGTCAATTAGAGCATCATGAAAGACTTCAGGTCCCTGGGGCTGTCAGAGAAGACGCTGGCAACCCTGGAAAAGAAAGGGTTTGAAACCCCAACGGAGATCCAGGTCCTGGCCATACCACTCCTGATGGAGAACAAGGTCGACATCATAGCCCAGGCTCAGACAGGAACCGGAAAGACCGCTGTCTTCGCACTTCCCCTCATGGAGAAGCTGGACCCAAAGAGCAGGGACGTCCAGGCGATCATCCTGGCCCCGACAAGAGAGCTCGTGATCCAGGTATGCGAGGAGATAGACTCACTCAGGGGCAACACCCGGATCACCACCGCCGCAATATACGGCGGCCAGTACATCGATATCCAGTTCAGGAAGCTGAAGTCCGGGGTAAACATCGTTGTGGGGACGCCGGGAAGGCTTCTGGATCACCTGAGACGGGGGACGCTGGTCCTTGACAGAATCAGGTACTTCATCCTTGACGAGGCGGACGAGATGCTCAACATGGGCTTCATCGAGGATATCGAGACTATCCTGAAACAGACGCCCAAAGAAAAGAGGGTTCTACTATTCTCGGCAACGATGCCGGGCAGGATAAAGAAACTGGCGGAGAACTACATGGGGGAGTACACCCACGTCAGGTCGGAACCACAGCTCACCACTGACCTCACCGAGCAGATATACTTCGAGGTAAGCAGGAAGAGCAAGCTGGAGGCACTGACGAGGGTCCTTGATATCGAGAGGGATTTCTACGGCATCGTATTCTGCAAGACAAAGGCGGATGTTTCGGAGCTGACGATCAGTTTGATCGAGAAGGGGCTGAAGGTCGACAACCTCCATGGGGACATATCGCAGCCGCTGAGGGAGAAGATCCTCGGCAAGTTCAGGGACAGAAGGATCAACATCCTGGTCGCCACCGATGTGGCGGCAAGGGGCATAGACGTGGGCGACCTGACGCACGTCATCAATTACTCAATACCGCAGAACCCGGAGGCGTACATCCATCGGATCGGAAGGACGGGAAGGGCCGGCAAGAGGGGCACTGCGATAACTTTCGTAACTCCGGCCGAACTGAGGAAGATGAAGTTCATACAGAAGTTCACCCAGGCGGATATCACCAGGCAGAAGGCCCCTGGGAAACATGAGATCGTGGACCTCAAGAAGAAGAGGGTGGAAAGCGATATCGAGAGGATGATCTCACAGAAGGAGACGGAGGGGTACAGGGACTGGGCAAAGGAGCTCCTCGAGGAGAGCTCCAGCGAGGACCTGATCACCGCGCTGTTGAAATACTCCTTCGGAAAGGACCTGGAAGAGGGTGCTGGAAATGACGGCAGGGGGAGAGCCGAAAGGGGTGTCACCGATTGGAAGAGGGATGATAGGCCCACGCAGGATCGGAGGAGGGATGATAGGCCCACGCAGGATCGGAGGAGGGATGATAGACCCACACAGGATCGGAGGAGGGAAGATAGGCACACTTCGGACCGTGTGGAAGGGCCCCCTCCAAGTGGAAGAGAACCTCCCGCACAACATGGAACGATCAAGACCACAAGGTTGTTCATCGCAATGGGAAAGAAGGACAAGATGAACAAGGGCAGGGTTGTCGAGCTGATCACCCGAAAGGCTGGAACCAAGTCGGAGCTGATAACGGATGTTACGGTCATGGATGATTTCTCGTTCATCACCGTCCCCGCAAGGGAGGCGAAATCCATTCTGAAGTTCTTCAGGAGGACGATGAAGGGACAGCACCCGCTTATCATGAAGGCGAAGGACGATCAGGAAAAGCCTCAAAAAGAGAGAAAGGGCGGCAGCAGGCGTTTCACCAAGGAGAAGGGCAGATACATCAGATAGTTGGACCTGTACGCGGTACCATTTCCAACCGTCACAACAGGCGCAGGATTTGGACCTTTCTCTTCTTTACCTTATCAACGATCAACCTGACGGTAATATGAACAATTACCCCTATGACCGCAGAGACGAACCAGAATCCAATTGATCCAACCACAAGGTCACCCCACAGGTAATTATCCGCAAGAGCCCATCCAAGTGTGTATGAGCACCAGATGATGATATTGTTACACTGGAATATCAAATGATATCCCCTGATAATATTCCAGATCAGTGATACTATCAGGACAAAACAGCCCATTCCCATGGTAACCATGGTCTCGTTGTGCACATGGGAATCGCTGACCTCTCTCATCTGCAATGTGATGTATCCTACATAGAGGAATATCAGCGAAAGGAGGATGGGCCTTATTCGAAATATTCTGCCAATCATGCCAAGGGAACGTCTCCTGGTCCCGGTGCGTTTATCCATCCACTCACCAGAGAACACCATAAGGAGGTCGAGTGGGATGACCAGGATCAACAGGAAGAAGAGGATCCCGATAGCATCCATTACGTCCAGATCCCAGTAGGTGATCTCCCCGTCCTCCGTCCATTGATCGATAATTGGTCCCCCATCTCCGTCAGCCACAAGCGCTGAAACGTGGGTTTGGGAGGAGGAGGATTCCGAAAAGCAGATGAAAGTGAAAGAGAGCAGCATAAAAGAGAGAAACAGGACCCTGAAGCTCATGCTACCAAATTGTGACGGTCTCATCATTCTCCTCCAGATAAAAAACACCGATGAAATATTTAAAACAATTCCATCCATAAGCAGAGGATGGGATCGACCTTCTCCCCGTTCTCAAGGTGGAAGATCTCACAGGATCAGTTCCAGGACCTCCGGAATGCTTTGTATCTCTTTTCCCTCCCAGCTGTCCCTGTCTATCCTGTAAGGGTCCTTCTCCCTGGGGTCCCTGATGAGAACAGGGTCCATGAAAACGTACAATGCGCCCGTGAGCTCGTGGCTGCTCCCGTCACCAACGTAAAGACACTCCTCCGGCCGAACCTCCAGCCTCTCACAGGCGGTCAGGTATATCCTCGCATCGGGTTTCTTCAACCCCTCAACGCAGGAGAAGACGGGCACGTCAATGAGAGGGGAGAGTGGGTTCTTCTCCCAGAGGAGGGGCACCTCCGATGAGCAGTCGCTTATCAATCCTATCTTAAGACCCCTTTTCCGTATCTCACCGAGGGTTTCCAGGGCTCCGGGTTTGGGGACCATCATCCTGCCGGTGAATTCGCGCCTTATCCTCGACACCTCCTCCAGCTGCTCCTCACCCACCTCCACCCCAAGATGATCGGTAATGTTCAGGATGTTCGACCTGGTATCCTGCAGGGCGCCCACCATCCGATCGTGGAAGGTGCCCTTCCAGTGCTCTATGAGATCCCCGGGTGTAATTCCAAGCACATCCGCCATCCGGGTGAGTATCACGTTATATTCATCCCTGCTCGTGTTGTCCACCAGCGTTCCAAAGAGGTCAAAGATCACGCAGGA
>JAGLEG010000346.1 GCA_023145185.1 Thermoplasmata archaeon | reverse complement strand
TTGGGAGAGGCCTAACTTTGACAATCACCTGTACCCATATGTCAAAGTTAGGCTGCATCAGGTTGAGGTTGCTCGATCTGAGCCGGGGCCTGCACTGCATCGGGTTGGGGCTGTTCCGGTTGAGGCTGCTGAGGTATCTCCGCTGGTTGAAGGTTCTCCTGAGGCGCCTCCTGAACGGCCTGTTGCGGCTGTGCAGCCGGTTCCGGAGTCATCTGGGCCTGCTCTGGCACAGGCATTCCAGGATCAGGTTGTGCGGCCATCTGGGCCGGCGGGGCCTGCTGAGGTACAGGCTGCTGCACCATCTGTTCGCCCTGAGGCATCTGACCCTGATACACGATCGGCTGGACCGGGGTTGGCCCAATACCAGCGGGGGTATCTATGCTCTCAATATCAGGTATGAGAAGGTCACCGTCGTTCTCCGGTATGGCGGCCCCCTCCCTCTTCTTACGGTTGGCCCTTGCGAAAAGGACCATCACGATAACCCCCATCAGCAGCACCAATCCTATGAAACCCGCCACCGCCAGGGAGATGTAGAGGAGATCTTTGTTATCCTCCACTTCCTCATCCCCTGACCCGTCCGTCGGCCTGTCAATTGGGTCCTCCACCTCGGGAGGGATATAGACCTTCAGGGTGACCGGCCCAACTTCCGTGCTGTAGGAAAGGGCTTCCTCCGAGCTGTCCACCACCTCCACCTTTATGAAATACTCCCCCTCCTCAAAGGTGGAGAAGTTCCACATGTGACGGGTGTTGGTCTTCCCCTCGACGATGGGGGTCCAGACCGCATTGTTCTTTACGTGATAGTAGAGGTTATAGGTGAGGTTATCACCGTCCGGATCGTTTCCAAGCCACAGTATCTCCACGGTGGTGTTCAGGACATCTCCGACACCAGGCCCAATGATCTTCACCGTTGGAGCGTCCGGGTTGTTGATCGTGAACACCTTGAAGAACTCCTCATCGCTCAGGCGAAGGTCTGATGTATCCCAGGCGGTGACCTTCAATTCGTAGTCGCCGTCCTCGAAATCGATCGTATCCAGGAGATATGACCTCTCCGTCATTCCGTCGGCCAGGACCGTCCATTCTCCTGATATCGGCCTGATTGACACCTTGTACGTGGCGGTCTCCTCCGCGTCAGCGTCCGAGCTCTCCCATCTGAATGTCCTGGTCCCCTTCACCTCTCCCTTGGGTCCGGTGAGGTTGTACAGGGTTGGGGGGTCGGGATCGTAGATGGAGAAGACAGCTACTGCAATCTCGGATCCCAGGTTCCTTGAATCGGTGACCTCCAATCTCAACCTGTACCCCCCGTCGCCCCCTATCTCCTGGGTGGTGAAGGTCAGGTTTCCTGCAGCATCGTCGAAGCTTCCGTTGTGGATCTCAAGGTACTCCCCACCATCCTTGCTGAGGCTGAATGAGGTGAACAGGTCATAGGCAGGGTCCTCCTGGTCCCCGATCTCCCACCCAATATCCAATGTTTCCGAGATGACCTCCCCATCCACAGGGGAGAGTATCCTTGCTGTGGGCATGTCGTTGTTGTATACGCCGAAAGGGGGAGATATGAACTCGGTCATCATATCATCCCTGTCCTTTATCACGAACTTCAGACGGTATTCGAAGCCGTCGGGATATCTGGGTTCTCCGGTGCCAAGGTCGATCTTGTCGCTGTTGAACCATAGGGCGTTCTGGTTCGGCATGAGGGTATCTCCCGTTAGAGGGTCCCTGGACAGGGCCTCCCATTCCGACCCATCCTCTGGCCGTATCATACAGCTGACCATCAGCTGGAGGGTATCGTCCTCGCCGTCGTTTGCGTCCCATAGGATATCGATCCCTCCCACGATCTCATCCCCCTCTTTTGGAGATATCAGATTGAAAAGAGGGAAATCGGGGTTATTGAGGTCGAATGTCTGGATCCCCATGTCGGAGGATTCCTTATCGTCCGAATCCCTTGCAATGACCTGGATCCGATATCCTTTTGAATCTGGCACCCTGGGGTTCTGTGTATCCCATTTGTAGGACCCGGTGTTATCCAGGCCCTGGGCAATGTACATCCACCCGGTCGTGGGTGTCTTCGCCATGAGGTCGATCTCAAGGTTCGTTCCGTCCTTCTGGTCATAGGCTGACCAGTATACCGTGAGGTTGCCCCTGTGTTCCTTGGCCATATCCTCGTAGGTCCTCACCTCGTCGAAGGTGACATCCGGCACTCCCTCTCCCAGCTGGGGGATGAAAACGCTCCTGAAAGATCTGGCGACGAAACGGATCGGAGCGCTTGAATGCTCTCGTGGATAGAGGTCCTCGCAGAGGACCGCCTTGAGGGACCAGTTTCCTCTGGGGAGGGCCCCGATAACTTCGACGCTCACGTTGAAATGGGCCTTCGTATCGTTGTTGGACCCGGAGCCCCTGATCAAAACGGTCGTATTGTAGGTCCCCTTCTCATTCAGCTTTGAATAGTACCAGGACCTCACCACCGGATCGTTGTAGGCGGGATTGCCTCCCACCAGGAAGTCCTCTCCATCAAATGCAGTCGTGGGCGTTCCAGTTGCCTTATATTTTGATGCAGTGGCAGTTGAAACGCTCTCGACCAGAGTGGGATCGCCCGTAACATAATATTCGATGACCGAGACCTTGTTCGGGAACACATCATCGTTCTCTATCATGTCCCCGGTGGCGCCCTCCGCCGCGGGGCAGTACACACAATCTGTCCCTGTGAACAGCTCCACAAGTACTCTTTTTTCTGGATAATTATAGTTGCCAGTGGAATATGTCATATCGTTCAGTGGTACGGTGAGTGAATTGGCCACCTTTTTGGCGAAGAAATCACCGTAATCCTCTCCATTCTGATTTTCCCCTTTTTTATCATAGTCATCCTTGTTCTGAAGGAAAGCCACAACCATCATCTTCTCCTCGTTCCACGATGGGGCAAGGCTGAATGAACCATCAAGGTAGAACTGCTCTCCTCTCGTGGGCGTATCCGCGGCCTCGACCTCATCCGGTCCATTCTCGGGGAATGATATTACCTGAGAAAAGGATGTCAGGATGAGAACAAGTACGATCGTTATCAGGCCAATTCTGACTTCTCGTATCATGGGTGTCCCTCCAATAGCCAGCAAGCAGGAATGTGCCCCTGGATTATAGCTCCTATCATAGATATCAATAATATTAAAGGTTTTGAGAAATGAGGGCACATGTACTTGGTTAACGGGTCTTACCATATTGAGCGATCACGGGAGATCTCCCATACCGATCATACCATCCTTCTCTTCGATCAGGTCCAGCTCCCTCATCCTATCGATCACTGCTTTTGAGAACATGACATCTTCGTCAATTGCTTCAAGAAGATGTGAATATCTCTTCTTTCGTTCATCTCACATCATCTCCTCAATCCTATCTAGAATCTCGTATTTACGCGCATAGTAGAATATCTTCTCTTTATCTGCCTCACCCTTCTTTACGTGCTCCCTCATCAGTCGGTATGGCCTTGGATTAATACGATCCACCCTTGCGGTTTGGACCAATGCCTCCTCCAATGAGATCTCATTTCCGATCGGTGAGAAATAATAATAATCCGACCGTGAGATAATATTACATCCCAGTTCCTCCGCTCTCGAAGGGCCAGCGGTCCTGAAGATATCTTGATCCACATCCATCCCGGATGTGAACAGGAACTCGTCTCGTCCTTCCCAGATAATAACTCCATCTCGGACCTCATCCTTGAGATATCTTCGATTTCGATATCGGCTGAAGATCTCGATGAATTCTATTAGA
Source organism: Thermoplasmata archaeon (assembly GCA_023145185.1). Taxonomy (GTDB): domain Archaea; phylum Thermoplasmatota; class Penumbrarchaeia; order Penumbrarchaeales; family Penumbrarchaeaceae; genus JAGLEG01. The sequence continues at coordinate 2,306 of JAGLEG010000346.1, read as the reverse complement.
TTGTACTTCGATCTGTTGAAGTTCACCCTGTCAGGATACGCCTTCAGATCGATCAAACCCATTCCCTTCCATTTTCTGATCTTGTTGTATACAGTTCTTGTGGTCAGATGAGTTCTTCGGGATATCTCCCTGACGCTTGTTCCAGTGGACAACATCAGAGGTAGGATCAACAACCCAGAATCAGGTAGAACCACATCCAGTGATAACATGGGTTCATCTATCATCAATTTCCTGATGCCCGTTCCCAGATCGTTATCCGATATTATTACCTCCTTGGAAATACCGTTCCTTATCAGATCCACAAAACCGATCATGGAAAGGTGGGTAACACATTCTGAGATCCAGGAAGGAGACCGTTCCAGCTTGCTGGCGATCATCTTCTCTGTAATTCCATTATACAGTACCAGATCGAGAATCTTCAATTCCGTCCTGTTGATCTTCTCAAGGTACATGAGTGAAATATAACCGAAGAGGCATATATATACTTCGTTATGAATTCATTATTATTTATAGGCCGGACGAGCATAAAATCCTCTTGGTCTCCAGATCAAAGTGGTGGGGCCCTCTCGACTTCGCCGAGTGGTACTTCCGTGACCGACATTACAAACAGGGTCGTCGAGACCTTTGAGTTTGAAAAATATCTCTTAATAATTGTTAGGAGAATAACATATAATATCATCGATTTATTGGGCTTATCTTCTTGATCCCATCGTTATTTTTTCGTAGAAATTCCACTCGATTTTTTCTTTCTCGAAATGTTATGTCAAATCTTGAAAAAATGAAATCGCGACCCAATAAGGAGTATTTCAGGTTCACATCGTTAATGATCTGGACCATGGTAATAAACTTGTAAGCCTCTCCACCTCTTTGTAATATCATCACTACTTCAGTTACTCTTACCGGAATATTACTTCCACCAATTCCACTTGTAGAGCTTGTTTGAGCAGCAGTTAGATCAATACCAAGAATTTCGGCTGTTGTTTCTGATATTGTAGTGATATCAGCTCCGGAATCTACCAACATCCCCATCCCAATACCAGAGTCGGGATCATTGATATCATCGCTGATATTGAACAGAATAACCGGGATTATCGGTTTAGGCACCCCTGTCATTGAAGATGTTGTATATTGGAATGATAATACCATTTGAAACCACTTAGATATAATTGACTTCGGATCTATTCGGAACTTTCACTATGAATGGCATTTTCCCAGGATACTGATCTCTGGTATCTTTTACCAGATCTTTTTCACTTGCATTATGGCCAACCACCTTACCGTCAATGATTGCAATGAATTGATCCTGATATGGACCAAAATTCAATGTTGCGAGGCAATCGAAACTGCGATCGATTGGGGTCACTATCTCACTCCCGGCCATGATTTCACCTCCGTTTCCTGGAATCACTAGGGGCATTCCACATCATAATATTTAGTGTTTCCCGATATAAACATCTATGTGAATGTCAGCTTATGGGTGGGGCCCTCTCGACTTCATCATCCGGGAAACCGGATTCCTTTCCCTCGATCACGACGTTCGTGATCTCACCTGTGGAACTCCCTTCCTCGATCGGCTCCTCCGATCCTTTATCCCTCTTGAGCAGGAAGCCTATCAGTGCCCCGATCAGGACCAGTAGAATAATTATCGAGACGATCAACACAGCCCACGGAAACCTCTCCTCTCCTACGTTGATCGGGTCCACATCTTCGATCTTCGATAGATCGCCAACATTGATGGTGACCATCTCCGAGCTGTTGCTTACTCCAGCATCACTCACCGCGAAAATACTGTAGTGATATGTGGTGTTGGACGTGATGTTGGAATCCAGGTATATCGTGAGCGCTGTGGAGGCTATTCGAAAGGTATCCGTTGATCCCTCAACCTGCCGATTGATGCGATAGAGGACAATAGGCATATCCCCCTCGGATTCGGGTACATCCCAGCTTATCGATATGCCGTTCTCCGCCAAAAACACAAGGATGTTCTGAGGGGTCGAAGGGGGTTTCAGTTCGGTGTTGTTAATTGAGATCTCACTGCTTCTATCTCCCAAACCACGATTACTGTATGCCTCAACACAGTATAGGTAGATGACCCCGTCCTCAACTATAGTGTCGGTCCATGAGGTGTTCTGGAGGGTCATCATGCGGTGCCAGCCGGTTCCTTCCCAACCGTGTTCCATCCACCGATACACGGAGTATCCCAATACCTCCATTCCACCGTTATCAAGCGGTGGGTCCCATGAGAGGGTGATATGTCCGTCCCTGGATACCGCAGAGAAGTTCCGGGGGCTGTATGGGGCCCTTGA
>JAGLEG010000345.1 GCA_023145185.1 Thermoplasmata archaeon | reverse complement strand
AAAGGGCGACGCCTACGATATCGATATCGAGAAGATAGGATGCTCCAAGCTTCTCGGTGGCGGCTCCCTCGGCGACCTGAAGATACATGTGATCGCGCCCTCTGTCTCTGCCAGGGCGATCGAGAAGATCGAGGCAGCTGGCGGCTCGGTGACGATCAAGGAGAAATAGATGCAGGCAAGACCCCTTCATTCCTCTCAATTCTTTTATAGGGGAATGGTAATTGGGGTCTACCTGTCCTTGCTTGAATGGCGGTGCTTGATAACATGGCGATAGAGCGAAATTATCTCAAAGCGATCCCTGTGGTGATCACATATCTGGCAGCCATGGCGCTCCTGTACGTCTGGCAGTTCAAGGATCTGAGCATCTATGACTACGGGGAAGTGGCCCTGTTTGCCGTCATTGCACTTGGTATTGCAGTGATATTCCTTCTGGTCGGGATGATGATCACCTATGCCGGCGACGGCAGTAAATTGTACGGGTTGAAACCCATCGCTGATAAGTGGCCTGCTGTCAAGAAGCCCGAGGGCCACGTAAGGTTCAGGACGAAGATGATGTGGACCTTCGGGATATTGATACTCTACTTCTTCCTCAGCAACGTATCCATATACGGCCTCTCCGGTGAGAGCATCGATATATTCTCGGAGTTCAGGGCTATCCTGGCAGGTGCCAACGGATCGCTGATGCATCTGGGTATCGGGCCCATAGTTACGGGCTCGATCATAATGCAGCTATTTTCCGGAGCCAAGATCATTCAGCTTGACCTCCAGAAGGCTGATGATAAGGCGATCTATCAGGGCGTTCAGAAGATCCTCGTTCTGGTGATGATATTCATCGAGGCGATCCCGCAGGTGTACGGATACCTGACGCCATCCGAGTCGAGTTGGATGGGGGATATCGGCCTAGGCTGGGCAAGGATGGTGATCATCGTCCAGCTGATATTCGGGTCCTATCTGGTGTTCCTCATGGATGAGGTGATATCCAAGTGGGGCATAGGAAGCGGCATCTCGATGTTCATAGCAGCCGGCGTTTCTCAGTCGATCTTCCAGGGGACACTCTCCTGGATACCGCTGGGCGACCAAACGGCGGCCAAGTACAATTTCCCCGTTGCTGACCCTGGGTTAGTGCCTTCCGGGACACTTCCCAAGACGTGGTATATCCTCGAGAACATGGAGGGGGGATTCAGGGAACTTGCCAGCGGAGGCTTTGAGACCATATTCCTCAGCCCGCCCAATCCCATTGTTGCCCTGGTATCCACGGTAGTTATCTTCCTCGTGGTCGCCTATGTGGAATCTACACAGATCGAGCTCCCCCTGTCACATGCCAGGGCGAGAGGTGCCCGGGGTAGATATCCCATAAGGCTGATCTACGCGTCGAACATACCTGTTATACTGATGTCGGCGCTTCTTGCCAATATCAACATGTTCGCTCTCCTTCTCTGGAACCATGAGAAGATCAAGACCATACCGATCATAGGGCAGAACTGGCGGATCGGATTCTACGATCCGGGTTCCACAACTGCCACCGGAGGTATAGCCTGGTACGTTTCAAGGGTGGATGGCCTTCAGAGCTGGCTGCTTCCCATATTGAACTGGGACAGGTACAGTGGATATGTGGGCGATCATGAGATGTGGCAGGTTCTGATACATATTGTCGTATATATCAGCCTGATGTTGTTCGGATCGATCCTCTTCGCAAAATTCTGGATCGAGACCACCAACATGGGGCCTGAGGCCGTGGCAAGGCAGATCCAGAACTCGGGGATGAGGATCCCTGGTTTCAGAAGGGACCCCAGGGTGCTCAAGAAGGTTCTCAACAGGTATATCCCGACAGTAACAGTGATATCAGGGGCGTTCGTGGGTCTCTTGGCAGCCCTGGCTGACATGGTTGGGACCGTGGGCAGCACATCAGGTACAGGGGTACTTCTTACGGTGGGTATCATCATCCGTCTCTACGAGGAGATAGGAAAAGAGCAGATGATGGAGATGCACCCCGTACTGAGGGGATTCTTCGGAAGGGAGTGATCCACAGTTGAAATAGGGACCTTCTGGTCCCTATTTTTTATTCAAGCTGCCTCGTATATATTCGGAACCATGATATCCTGCCGTCAACAGATATATATAACTCCAAGATACGCATTCAGGTCTTCTGTATCCACAGGAGGAAGGGAAGATGTGGGGTCTTCACCGGGCAATATTGATATCGCTATTGATAGCAGGGTCTTCTGTAATGTGCTTCATTGTGTCCATGCCTACGGTCTCGGCAGGGGAATCTCATACGTTCGAGGTTGATATCGAACCCGGGGAGTATCAGAAGATCAAATTGGAGGAGTTTGACACCAAGGGTGATTCCCTCGGGTTGACCCTGGCAAGGGTGGTGGCGACTGGTGATACGTCCACACCCAGATCGCTTGACTATTACATAATCGAAAACCAATATGCCAGACAATACAGCATTGCACCGGAATATCTGCTTCAGGAAAAGGCTCTGGCATACCGGATGAACCATACTGACAAGCTATACAGTCAGGAGGGTTTGAGATCCGACGTGGATGCGCAGATGTACCTCATAGTCGACAATTACTGGCGCGATGGTGATGAGGGCGGGGATGCAAATCTAACTGCAAAGGTGAAGATAAACTACTACGTCGATCCCTATGTCCCCGAAAAGGAATTGCCCATATTGCAGATATTTATCCTGCTGATATGCCTGCTTATCGTTATTGGAGCTATCATTGGCATCATCTTATGGAGGAGGAAAGAGAAAGAGGATCCCAAGCCATTTGCCGTGCAGCAGGGGCAATATATGGTCTACAGGGGGATGGATGGTTCGGTGTATTATCTGAACAGATCACAATATCAGCAGATGAGCAACGATGGTTCCATCCTTAAATACGAATACATGGGGCATTCGAATATGGTGGGTGGTGTGCCGGAAATGGACCGCTCTCAGGTGTCCAATTACCAACCTCAGGATGGCCCGAGCCTATTGATGGTCGCTCAACCCGAGGGGCAGTATGCCGATCAGGCCTATCCTCCACAGGAGCAGATGGATAATCCTCAATATCAGGAGAACCAGGTTGCAGGGGATATGCCCCCTCAACCCGTTGGTGAAGGATATGATGAGATCGCGCAATCCGAAAATGCGGTCCAGCCAGATCCAGATGCTCTTATTACATCTGAAGCAGACTCCCAGAGTTCACCGATAGGAACCGTTACAGCCCCCCAGGTGGAGAGAACGGAAGAGGTTGGATCGGAACCTGTGGAGGCAGCCCCAGAAGTGCCACCCGAACAGATCGAAGGTCAGTGATGATCGGATCAAACGACAATATGCTCCAGGAAAAAGTGAGCAAAACCTGGTTGGATCCACGTGTTGTTCCGTGTTAGAGTGTTCCCGAAGTAGAAAGTATAATAGGAACCATCCCCATGGGAAGGCAAGGTGTGGGGAATGTACTTTCATCGCTCGATAATTGCAATGTCTCTTGTGGCCGTATTGATCTCACTGTCGATAATGAACCCGATGGAGATCGGACCGTTATCCTATGTGGATGGTGAGTATACTGACGATGAGATAAAGTTTTCCGGGGATTGGGACGTAACAGGTGCGGAATCATATTTCAACGACAATATCACGCTTGACGGAAACCTCACCATATCGGGAACACTTATCCTTGACGGTGTGTCGCTTATGGTGAACGGATCGGATCCAGACCCGTACGTGATCTCGGTCATGTCCGGCGGTGTATTGATCTGCCGGAACAATACCGTGATAACAGGTGTGAACGAGAGCGAATACCGCTTTACGGCGGCGTCTGGGTCCATGGTCACGATGAACAAGACCCTCCTTTTTAACTGCGGGGTATCCTCCCCCTCATCACCACATTCCTGGAAAGGACCCTATTCCATGACGGACTCCCTTTTCCTGCTTGATACGATGATCTCGGGATCGCCCTTCGGTCTGATAGTGGATGGTGGGAAACTGACCGCATTGAACCTAACGATCACGATGGTGGACCATTGCGGGATATCGCTGGAGAACGGGTCGATAGCAAACATCACCGGGATGGACATGATCGGCAATAACGGGTACGGGATAATATCCAGAGCGTCCACCCTAAACCTCCATGGCTCCATGATCAACTCCATCAATTCCTCCCTACTTGCAGAGGGGTCCACGTTCAGGTTGGATGGCAGCACATTGAGCTCACAGGTAAGGGGGTGTAGATCGATATCCTCTACAGGTACTGCCGTGGATTCGGTGATCATGGCCGGCAACAGCCATTCGTTCTCACTTGAGACCCCCTCCATGATCCCCTCCACGGTGAGTGTTTTGAACACGACATTGGGTTCGGTATCCGTTAACGATCCGACCGGCTGGCTTCAGGAATCGTACCGAACGGATTTCAGGGTTGTGACCAACGGAAATGCACCAGCTGCCGGCGCCGGCCTCACGGTCCAGAATAACCAGGGAAACGTAGTGCATGATTCCATTCTGGGGCCTCAGGGTTCCCTGGATGATCTGCCGCTTGAAGCATTTCTTCACAACGTCACCGGCTCCCATGATCGGAGCCCGTATGACCTTATCGCAACCCTGAATGGTGTGTCGAGAAGGGTGAATTTCACCCTGCCGATGCTCGTACCCGTCCACGTGACCATAATATTGGATACTCCAAGTATATCCTTCATCTCACCCGAAGAGGGCCAGTGGTTGAATTCGAACGATCTGCTGTTCAGCTGTGTTATTGAGGACCACGGTGAGCTGGAAAGCGTCAAACTGGTGATAGATGGAAAGCCGCCGGTGAATATGGGCGCGATCAAGGATGTACGACTCGATCTGTCGCTTGAAGAGGGGGCCCATAAAATAGAGGTGATGGCAACCGATCTTGACGGTTTTTCGGGGTCATCTATGGTGAATTTCTCGGTGGACTCCATAGCGCCGACCATAGGCGTCAGCCAGCCCACTGATGGGGATGTGGTCAACGACACGACCATCTGGATCAAGGGCACCTGCAGCCCAGATGCCTACCTGTACCTGAACGACGTGTCGACAATGATAGTTGACGGACGTTTCAATACTACCTTCCACCTATCCGAGGGTAGGAACCAGATAACCCTATTTGCCATAGATAGGGCGGGCAACAGCGATACGTTTCAATTCACAGT
>JAGLEG010000344.1 GCA_023145185.1 Thermoplasmata archaeon | reverse complement strand
AAGATAGGAGTTATTGGAGCCGGCCAGATGGGGCACGGCATTGTGATCGTCTCGGCCATGGCCGGGCACGACGTGATCATGAGGGACATCACGCAGGAGTTCGTCGACAACGGGATGAAGAAGATAGATAAGTTCCTGACGAGGTCCGTGGAAAAGGGGCGTATGGAAGCGTCGGTGAAGGAGGAGGTCATGGGACGGATCTCATCCACCACGGAGCTCTCGGACCTGAAAGATGTGGACCTCGTCGTGGAGGCCATATTCGAGGACCTCAAGGTAAAAAAAGATCTGTTTCGCGAGCTGGATTCCATCTGCAAGGAGGGGGCCATACTGGCTTCCAACACCTCAACGATCCCGATCACCGACCTCGCCTCCGTCACGAAGAGGCCGGATCTGTTCATAGGAATGCATTTCATGAACCCGGTGCCGATAATGAAGCTCGTGGAGGTCATCAGGGGGCTGAAGACATCCGACGAGACGACGAAGCTGATCTTCGAACTGTCCGAGAAGATGGGCAAGGTGCCCATCGAGGTGAACGACAGCCCCGGATTTGTCTCCAACAGGGTCCTCCTGCCCATGATCAACGAGGCGATCTACTGCCTCTACGAGGGAGTGGGCACCCCGGAGGCCATCGACGGGGTCATGAAACTGGGCATGAACCATCCAATGGGCCCCCTGGAACTGGCGGACCTGATCGGACTTGACGTGTGCCTCAATATCATGAACGTGCTCTACGATGGGTTCAACGACTCCAAATACAGGCCGTGCCCGCTTCTGAAGAAGATGGTGTATGGTGGACAGCTGGGAAGAAAGAGCGGCAAGGGCTTCTACGACTACAGCAGGTGATATCATGGAATTCGAGAATGTAATTGTGGACAAGGAGAACGGGATCGCCGTCATAAGGATCAACAGGCCGAAAGCACTCAACGCCCTCAACGAGGATACCCTGAGGGACCTCATGCACGCAGTAACGGAACTCGAGGTCGACACGGAGATCAAGGTAGTGATATTGACGGGGGAGGGTAAGGCCTTCATCGCTGGCGCCGATATCAAACACATGTCCAACCTGACCCCGCTTGAGGCGAAGATATTCGCGGAATACGGGCACAACCTCCTCAACAAGATCGAGGGCTCAAGGCTCCCGTTCATCGCCGCGGTTAACGGTTATGCTCTGGGCGGCGGTTGCGAGGTGATGATGGCCTGTGACATCGCCATCGCCTCGAAGAAAGCGCTTCTGGGCCAGCCGGAGATCAACCTCGGCATAAGCCCCGGTTTCGGCGGAACGCAGAGGATGACCAGACATGTTGGCAGGATGAAGGCGAAAGAGCTTCTGCTCACAGGGGACAATATCTCCGCTGACGAGGCATTGAGGCTGGGACTTGTGAACAGGGTGGTGGAACCCGAGACGCTTATGGAAGAGGCGATGGTGACCGCGCGAAAGATCGCCTCCAAATCATCCGTCCAGACGGCGTTCATCAAGGCACTTGTGAACAAAGGGGCGGACATCGACCTCGCTACTGCGAACTACCTGGAGATATCCTACTTCTCCTCAAGCTTCTCCACGCACGATCAGAAGGAGGGCATGGCCGCCTTCATCGAGAAGCGAAAACCCGACTTCCACGGCAATTAGATCCGTCAGGATAGATGATATTTGGGACCGTTCCCATTCGA
>JAGLEG010000343.1 GCA_023145185.1 Thermoplasmata archaeon | reverse complement strand
GGGTGAAGGATGGCGATTTGAATACGGTACATGGGCAGACCGTGGAGCCACTGCCATTTCATGGCATGAGCTCTTATCCATACGGGGAGGACGAATCCTATCCCTCAGATCGCAAACATCGGGACTACCTGGAGAAATACAATACCAGGCAGGTCAGGACTGAAGCATTCACCCGAGCCTTGAGTGATAAGGATCGCTGGGAGTGAGGCCGGTTCAATGCCGGTTCAGTGTAGGTTCAATGAATAGAGGAGAAGGCTGTCACGATTCATGCCTGCCACCAGCAGAGGTTTGTCTCCCTCCAGAAGAAGCAGCGATTCGACCATGCCATGTAGTACAATCCCACTCTCAGAAGGGTTCACAATTCTGCTTAGGGGTTTCCCCCCATCACTCATCAGAATTATGCCCTTCAGTGCATCATAATAACCTGTACTGATATCGTAGCTGTGATCGTTCCCGGCCAGCAAAATATCTGGAAGGCCATCCTTGTTAAAGTCACGTACTAAGGTTTTTGCGATTGACGAAACCTGTGCCTCTTCTGGCAGCTTTTCCCACCTGAAACCGTCTTCGTCATTCCACAATAGTTGGCTGGATGTGCTTTCGACATGAAAAATATGATCGATCCGCATGCGCATATCATCATCCAGGATATCATCCATGGTAGCCTTACTGAAGGAGGTGTAGTTACTGTATTTCCGTGAGAAATATGGAGCCTGTCCGACCAGTTCATCAAGGTAATTGACAGGATACTCTTTCATCATATCATATTTGTCTCTCCAATAACCTGAGGAAATGGGATCGATGGTTCCGTTTTTATCCAGGTCCAAAACATATATTCTCTAAGGGTACTCCTTACTCACAGTATAGCGATGATTCACACCCAGGTTACCCAGCAGATAATCATCATCGCCGTCGTTGTCAAAGTCAGCCGCTGTAACAGAATACCATAATCCGTGCATCTCTTCAAATTCAGGCAACTCCAATTTCTCCAGGTGCTCCCCTTTCATATTTTTCAAAATTACAGGCGCATCCCATTCCCGGGATATGACCAGATCCTCCCACCCATCTCCATCATAATCGCTCCAGGTGGCATCTGTAACCATGCCCAGATCCATGGAACTTGCTCCTTCCGAAGAGAATGATCCCTTCTTATTAAAAAGGATCCAGGACTCGGCGGAAAAGGGGAATCTGTTGTATTTGACACGTGCACCGATAAATAAGTCCATATCCCCATCGTGGTCAGCATCAAAGGGCCTGGCCACCGAGGCGGAGAATTGAGCTATCGGTAATTTGGATTTCGAATAGATACCATTGTTGTTGATGTAGAGGTAATGGATATACGCGGTCTCAAGTGTGTTTTCGTACCCACCAGCCAGCACAACAACATCATTGTCTCCATCCAGGTCGGCATCAAATATGGCAAAATCAACCTCTGAAAAATTTTTCTCGCCGCTCAGGCCTTCCATGGTAGTTTCCTGAAAGCCTTCACCTTTCCTCAGGAATACCCGGGTAGGTTCAATATTTGTAGCACCGATGATCAGGTCCTCCCGACCATCTCCATCCAGGTCACCTTTTTGAATGCAGGGCCCTATCTGGGAAAATTTGTGGGGCAGAATATTCTGTCCGTAGAAAAAATCTATGTAATCGTTTTGTTGGTGGAGGTAGGAGAGCAGTTCTTTCTCAGGTGAGAAGAGTCTGTCCGGCTCCGATACAGGAACGCCCGGAGGCGTGGAATTCACTTCCTCAATTTCCAGCTCCTGATTTACATGAAGGTCTGTCAGAACGCTTATTTTGCCTGTGGTGGGCCATGTTATTTTAAGCGAGTCAACCATGGTGTTTCTTGCCAGTCCAAAATGGGTAACCGGATCTACAGAGGAGATATACCCCCTGGAGAGGAAGTTCTCCTGGAACTGGTAACTACCTTCACTCCAGATCTCAATTTTTGCCCCAAATGCCATGGGATTCTTATTTGCCCCCACCAGTCTCACGCGAAGGTAGTTGCTCTTGTTTTTACCACGTTCTACAGTATTGTTTCTATAGACGAAAGCGATATCATTAAGGTTATTGCATACATAATCCAGGTCTCCGTCGTTATCCAGGTCGGCAAAAGCGGCACCATAGGAGTAGGATTCCACAGCTTCGAACCAATCCGGGGCATTGTTCCGGAAATGGTATTTCCCCATATTTTCATAGGCGAAGTTGTACATTTTTGAGGGCGGACATTTGTCAATGACGTGCCTGTGATCGGCCACATGACCGAAGACCTCCGCCTTGTAACGGGTCCAGTCCTTATCGGTCATATCCCGCGGATATCCGTTGGCGATCACCAGGTCCTTATCCCCATCGTTGTCGAAATCGGCAAACAGGGGCGACCAGCTCCACTCCGAATGGAAGATTCCCATCATCTGCCCCACTTCGCTATAGGGAAGCATCTCCCCGTTTAGCATCCCGTTGTGGAGATGCATCATGTTGCGTAGGTACTGGTGCTCGTAGG
>JAGLEG010000342.1 GCA_023145185.1 Thermoplasmata archaeon | reverse complement strand
GAGATCACACATGGTGAGTTCTACTACTTCGAAGCATACGGGACCGATGTAGATACAGAGACCACTCTATCCTACACCATCAGCACCAACCCGTATTCTGAAATGATGATCGACGTTGATACCGGAGTAATCGAATGGCATTCGACGATACATATCTTCGAGGGACTCAGCAAGACAATGGAGGTCACCATAGGAGTTTTTGACGGAGGCCTCTACAATAATTACTCGTTCAATATTGAGGTCCTTCCAAGCCGAACACCGTCCGTAACATTACTATCTCCATCAGATGGTGCCAAGATCAGCTCAACGATGGGAGTCCTCACCTGGGAGGGATCGGACCCGGAAGATGACGAGCTGACCTACAGCTTGTATCTGAGCAAGGAGGAACCGCTTGTTTCCTCACTGCAAGATGATGCGATCATCAAGACGGACTTCAACAGGACATCATTCACACCTGGGATCCTCGAAGTTGGAGAAACATACCATTGGACGGTCATTCCAAACGACGGGTGCTCGGACGGGAGATGCATAAGTGACGCTTTCTCATTCGAGGTGAACTCTCCACCAAAGATCTCAAGCATCGATCCGCAGAAAGCCACCTCGGGAAGTGCTTTCAGCTTGTATGTGGTGGTAACGGACAACGATGATACTTCACGGGATTTCGACCTCGATGAAGCCCCGGAGGGGATGATCATTGATGATCTTGGTAAGATCTATTGGAAACCAACAGACGACCAGGTCGGGGAACACATTGTTATCGTCAACGTCTCTGACGGAGGCGATTACGAACTGCTTAGTTTCAAGCTCAACGTTGCAGAGGGTGAGGAGGAGTCCTCCTCACTTCTTTCGATCATACTATTGATCGCTCTCGCCTTGATCATCGTAGGTGTGATCGTATTCTTCGTAATGAGAAAGAAGAAAGAGGAAGATGAACCCGAGGAGGAAGAGCACGAGCTCACGAAAGAGGAGACCTACGAGGCGATGTACGGCGAACCCGCTCCCGAGGAAGAAGAAGGGATGACCACAGAAGATCTGAAAGGTTACATACACGAGCAGATCGAGGAGCTGGAAGGGAAAAAAGAAGAATAAATATCAGGTCCAAATGACAGTAAATAGCATTTGAATGGACTCCCATGGGTCCGCTTTATTTTTTATATAATTATATTCGCGGACCCACTTCGACGAAAAACAGTATCAAGAGATTACAACCGTTTTTCGTCTCGGGCATCGCAATTGGCAGGCCAATTACTCAACCTTCCGATGAAAAATATTAATTCATCGATAATGACCGTTTTTCATCTCAGGCATCACAAATCATTCTGATTTGCTCAACCTCCCCATGGGTCCGCCAATTCTATTGTTATAATTCGAAAAATTGGAGATACCAATCAATCAGATCTGATAATCCCAGAGGCCGCCGTAGTACTCCTCCTCGGATATAGGCTCCCCTTCCGTGAACGGAACCGTTATGAAATGAAGATCGTCCTTATCGCTGTCCGATTCGCTCCACACCCTTCCAGCGTGGGAGGTCACCAGCTTCCTGACCGTTGCGAGGTTCAGGTTCGCCCTGAGCTCGTTCAACCCCTGTCCCCCTGCCACTGAAGCACCCTTTAACCTCACCCACAGGCACATCTCCTTCCCATCCGATAGCCCCCCTGCAGTTACAACACCACCGCTCCTGGAAGACCTGAGGGCGAAGAAGAGGAAATTGTTGAGCGCCTGCTTCATGACAGATGGATCGCAGACGACCACCCCCATATCCGGCATCTCCAGCCTGAGAGAGATATCCCTGCTCATCCCCTCCTCTCGTACCTGCCCGAGCACATCTTCCAGCAGGTCCTGGAACATGACGGACTCCGGATGTAGGTCCTCCAGGGAGATATTTTCCGACATTACGCCCGTCAGCTCGGTCTGGAGGGCCTCCACCTTCTGCAGCCTCTGGATAACGCTTTCCAGCATATCCTTCTGGACCAGGGTCAGAGGGCCGAACTTGCCCCTGCTCATCGTGAACAGGTCGTCCCTTGCCTGGGCGATGGGTGCCTGAAGTTCCGACATTATGAGATCGGACGTCAGAACCTGATACGGTTCTATGCCGACGCCTTCCAACCCCTCTTCCATCTTCAGGGTCCCGTCCCCCTTCACCTCCAGGACCTCTCCGGTGAATCCCCCAGATGACAACAGCGATTCCGACCCAAGGGTGATACCCTCTTCATCGAGGATGGAGTTCAGGGACCTCCCCGCATCGACAACGGCTCTGTGTATCCTCAGATCGGACCCGCCAGGATCGACCCCAATGATACCTTTAAAACTCTCGGCCGATGACGACAGCGCCGAGCCTATGCGCTTACCGAAGTTCCCCTTTTCAGCCCCTTTAAGGGGTTTTATCTCGTGCCTCATCAGTGCTGTCTCCCTACGAAGACGGGGTCCCATCCCCATTTGGAGCTAACGCTCCAATTTCACATAGATAGATTCCCTATATAACTGGGTAGCGGTGACCTGGGCGAAAATACTATATTCAGGGATAATAACCACAATAATGGGCCATGGGCTCAGAACAGTTCCTCAAGATCGATATACTCGTCATCATCCTCGCTGACCTCTTTGTGATGCGGGAATTGGACGAGGTCGGGCTCGGGGTCCTCCTCTGGGAGATACTCCATGATGAGGGCATCCTCCAATTCAGGAGGGGGCACCCCATCTTCAACATCATCTTCAATGGGGGAGACCCCCTCTGAAAATTCCGAGGGTCCCACCTCCATGAACCTGGGGTCGAGATCTTCCTCCATGGATTCTGGGTCGAACTCCCCCATGGTGGGAGGGGTCATCTCATCCTCTTTGGGCTCTGTGTCGAGCCCCTCCTCGTCGGGAAGCGTCTCCCCATCCTCTGTGATCGAATACGTTTCCATATCCAGGGGCTCGTAATCCAGCTCCTCCTCACCTGAGCGGACACTTTCCTCAAGGTGACTACCTTGAGGGTTAGATGAAACATCAGTTTCATCGGTACCGGATTGGACGTCTGTGTGAATGTCAGACGGATCCTCCCAGATCTCCCTGGTGATCCGCTCCCTCTTTCTGATGTACAGTAGAATAATGCCCACGGTGAGCAGGATCAAAAAGAGAAGCAGGAAGACCATTATGACCATAATAACATATCCAAACCCACCTCCCTCCTCTGCCGGTTCCTCCAGCATCAAAGCGGTAGTTGAAAAGGACCAGTTCGACCTCTCCATCTCGTTACCACATATATCCATGCCCGTCACCACCACCTCATACGTTCTGCCGTGATCGAGCAGGTCCAGAGGCGTGAAGATCGCACTGCTCCCCTCCCAGGTGACGTTGCCCTCCACGCCGTCCACGGAGAACGAGAACCTCTCCATATCCATCAGCTCGGAGAAGGTCACCAACACGGTGGAGTCTATCGAGATATTCCCTCCGTCGGGGGACCTGAACATGACGTAGGGTGAGACCGCATCCACCTCGAACTGGAGGTGTTCCATCTCGATGTTGCCCGCACGGTCGAAAGCCTTCACCGTGACGGTGTGCCTGCCGTTGGAAGGGAAGCCGACGACATACGTTGACAACGCCCCATTATCGGTCCAGGGGCCGCTGTCCACGGAGACCTGATACAGTTGAATGCCGGAGGTGTTATCGAAACCATCCCAGGAAACGGTGACGTCACGTGGCCCAAGGACCTCATCAAAAGAGCTGACCATCCCCAGGAGGGGACGATCCCGGTCCACGTAGATCGGATCGAGATGTTCTATCAGCTCATTTCCCGCCGAATCCAGGGCCCTGAGGTATATGTCGTGGACCCCGCTCCCGAGGAAGAGGCCCTCCGAAAAGGCCTGCCACTCCTCCTCCCCATTCCTGAAAGAGAGGGTCGAATTATCGGAAAGGAGATCCACCCTTATGACCACCATGGAGAGGTACCAGCCCTCCTCTCCGTCCGGTTCCAGAGGACCAACCGAGTAGGAGAGATCGGGACCGTACGTGTCAACGTAGATGTCAAGGCTTTCCAGATATCGGAGGTTCCCCGCCTCGTCGACGCCGCGGAACCTGAGCGTCCACCTCCCATCGGGTATCATCAGGTCGCCCCTCAGGACCTGATGGGGGCCGCTCCAATCCGCATCTCCGCCCTGTTTCTGGATCAGGTACTGGACCTCCCCCTCGTCGATCTCCACGTGAACCAGAGGCTCTGTCCGATAGTAGCCGTTGTCCCCCCCGGGCACGGATGGGGTCACGGTCATCGCAAGTTCAGGCGGGATCGTATCCACCTTGAACGTACGGAACTGGGGGGTCTCCGCGTTCCCTGCGGGGTCGATACCCCTGTGATACAGGGTATGGGTCCCCTCGGGGGCAGGGACCTTCGAATCGAGCACCGCCCACTCACCGTCGTCCCATCTGTACTGATATTTATTGTCCCTCACGTGTAGCTCATCGGCCTGGATATGCGGAACGGTCACGTAGAAATCGTTATCCCCGTCCGGGAGGTGGGAGACCTTGATCCTCGAGATGGGAGGCACCGTATCCACGGTGAAATGGGATTGGGTGACGTTGACGTTGCCCGCCTGATCGTAGCCCCACATGGTCACGGTGTTGGCGCCCTCGTAGAGGGGGACCTGCTCGACCAGGTCCATCCTTGTATCGCTGTTTATCTTGTACTCCGCCCTGCCCAGATGCTCCGGTGACGCTATGTACACGTTGGGGATCGATATGTAGACGCCGTCGTTGCCGTCGGGCTCGCCGGGATCACATATCACCCCTATCTCCGGGGGGGTGGTATCCACGGAGAGGGATACATTGTCCCAATCCGAGAATAGGCCCACGGAGTCCTCCACCCTGAAGTAAATGGTGTGGTTCCCCTCCGGAGCTGTGAGGGTCGCCTTCATGTCAGCCTCCTGAACCTCCCCATCGTCCCACCTGTACTCGACCCTGCAGGGCTCATCCCCGAGGATCTCCACAACGGGGTTGGTAATGTAATATCCCATCAGCCCGTTGGGACGGTCCGGGATCACCTGGTGGATGATCAGCGGTTCCAGGTTATCCACCAGATCGAAGGTCCCATGGGCGTGCAGGGACCCCTCCTTGTAGGCGGTGATATTGATGGTTCCCCCGTTGTTCGGAGGTATCGTCATGGTCACCTCCCCGGTGGAATTGGTCCTCATCGTCCTCCCCAGTTCGCCGTATCTGAATATCGTCACCACTGCATCCTCCACCCCATCTCCCGCTCCATCGGTGACGGTGGCCCGGACCGAGGAGCCATCCCCGCTTACCGTGAACTCCATGGACAGGCTCCCCGCCTCCGAAAGGATCAGGGGCGCGTCGGGCTCCCCAAGAAGATTGTATTCCAGGAACGTCCTGAGGCCCACATCCTGGGAACCTCCGCTTGTGAAGGGGTAGAACGACTCCGAGAAATGGGTAACGGACTCCTTCCAGACCGTTCCGACATTGGCCGTGATATTGCCGTTCACCGCCTCATGCGTTGACCTCCAGTAGTCCTCCTCCAGACCCGGGGCGTCCGCGGAATAGACCTTATCGATCTGGCCCACAGCAAGCCTGCTGGCCCCCATGAAACCAACGAGACCCTTGCCATTGGTCTCCGTCAGCACCTCACCGAAGCAGTCGGTGAAGTATCCCATGCTTCCCAGGGTGGGATCGTCGAACCACCCCGTAAGGCACGCCATCACGAACATGTTCCCGTCGGGTCCGTCCGATGACAGGGAGCTCACCTGATTGTTGTTGAACAGGTTGGGCAGGCCGGTCTGGGTCCCGTGGGAGAAGTAGGAGATCGCCTGATATCCATCGCCCACCACCTGCCTGAACGAACTTGAGCTGAAGGAGAGGGTCCCGGTTCCATCGTAATAGAGGGTCTCCCTGTCGGAGAAAACGTCCTCCCCGTACTCGGTCCAGAAGTGGTCCACCGTGTCGGTCGGATCACCGGGGACGTTGGTGGGGTCCCCCGCCATCATGACGGCGGTCATCGCGCTGTCGTTGTACTCCAGCTCTTTCTCCCTCTGGATCAACGTGGATATCACCTGCGACATGATGGAGGGGGAGTCTATTGCCAACCTGCCGTTGGCCATGTCCGGAATTCCATCATCGATCTCCCCCACCTCTGCGTACTTCTGGTCCCCGTCCCGGTTCCAGCTGGTACCTTTCTCGACACAGGCGAAGTAGAGATCGGATGCGAACGTGTTGGGTTCGCCGTACCCCAGATATGGATTGGAGTTCCTGGTGAGCCTGGTGGGGACCTTGGTATAATCTCCAGCGAGGAGCAGGTAATCCAGATCGAACCTCTCCTCGTAGTCCATCACGCATTTGCGCATCTTCTCCTGGGTGTCCCTCCCGGTATAGGTGCTCTTGATCTCCCTGGTGGTTATCACCCTCGTCAAAAGCCCTTTTTCCGACTTCCAGACGGCCAGGGGCTTCACGGCATCCACGAGGGACTCGTCCGTGATTATCAGATATTTTACAGGTCCGGTGGGCTTGTGGCCCTCATCCATCTGAAATACAAAAGGGCCGATATCCACGCAGGAATATGACACGGAGATGTCCAAGGATAGGCTGGAGGCGTCCCCATTGAAGGAGAGGGGGTAGACCCTCAACGAATACAGATTACCTTCCCGCCCCTCAACTTCCATCCCCGACAGCCTGATCAGGGACCAGGACCTCTCCTGAACGATGGGCAGCCCCTCCCACCTCCGATCTATCTCACCTTCCGTTCCGATAACTCCAGGGACCAGAAAAGGGACCGGTTCGCAGTGAACCGATATTATGCTCCCCCACCTCACCTCCATGTCCGCTATCTCACCGGGGACCTCAAGGGGGATCGATATGAAAGGAAGCTCTTCCCCATGATCTCCTGGCCCGATCCCACCACCTACCAGATAGAGGCCGTTGTAAAGCTCTCCACCCCGAAGGACCCTGTCGATACGGTGATCCAGATATGCCTCAAATGATGGTTCCCGGGAAACAGGCACCTCATCTCCGATGTAATGTGGGACTTCCGGATCGGCAGATATCAACATACCCGATGGTATCAACAGAAGCAAGAAGATAAGAAAATGAAATGTCGCCCCGTGATTCCTCAAATAACCGTGCCCCGCGTCATAAGCTCCATATTCACTACTTTATCTTTTTCATTCCCTATTAACAGACGGAGGTGGATACCCTGCCTAAAGGCCACCTCCAACCCTTGAATAATGATTAAATATTCGATGGATGCTTGATGTATCCCGTATTAAATCACATCTCAATGGAAGGTGGGGACAATGAAGTTGACCAGGGAAGAGCTAGAGAAAACGATTGTGTGCCCGAAATGCATGGTGATAATGGGTCAGAAGCGCATCAAGCAGGAGGGGCCCGAACTGCTCGTGGACCACTGCGGAGAATGCCAAAGCTACTGGTTCGACAAGGGAGAGGTGAAGAAGATCATCAAGGACCCACAGTATCACAAGTACATGGTCACCCACGGCGGAATGGAGAAGTGGGAGCGGTTCCCGTGCCCCCGCTGCGGGGGCCACCTCTCCATGAAGTTCGTATTCAACATAGAGGTCGACGAGTGCGACGATTGCGGTGGGGTCTGGCTTGACGGCGGGGAGCTATCCGCCCTCAAGGCGGCGTTCCAGGAGAATAAAAAGGAGACCCTGTTCTCCAGGATCTTCCATAGATTGTAGCGATCCTCCGCCGTTACCAAAATAATTATAAGGTTGTCCACATAGACACGACTTATGTCAATCCTCTCGGACCGGGACCTGCTGGACCGGCTTGAAAAAGCAACGATGGGGATCGATCCGTTCAGGGAGGGGAACCTCACCCCGAACGGCTACGATCTCACCGTCCTGGAGGTGTACTTCAAGTCCCCCGAGGCGAAGGTCACCATGGGCACAGCTTACCTCGATCCCGGTGCCTGGTGCCTCGTATCCACGGAGGAGTACCTCGAGATGCCCCCCGACGCGGCAGGCACCCTGTGGCTGAGGTCCAGCTTCGTGAGAAAGGGGCTCCTCGCCGGATTCGGATTGGTGGATGCCGGGTTCAAGGGGACGCTCACCTTCTCCATAACGAACGTGGGCCCAAACAGGGTCGCACTGCCCATAGGGGAGAGGATATGCCAGATATCGTACGTCAAGCTATCAACGGCCCCCAAGCACCTCTACGAGGAGCGATCGGGCACATATCAGGGCCAGAGGGGCGTCACCCTTGATGGGGGCAGATCCGCATAGGTGAGGATAATGGACGGTTCGATCTGCAGAAAACACAGCTGCCACCTCTGCTGCCTTGAGACCGAGATGGAGCTTACCGGGGCGGACATTGATCGTCTGGAAAATATGGGTTTTTCGGGCTTCTATCAGGAGATTGATGGCATCAGAACGCTGATGAACAGGGATGGAAGGTGCTTCTTCCTCGATCGGAACAACCTCTGCTCCGTTTACGCAGATCGCCCAGTGGGATGCAGGTCCTATCCCCTGATGATGGAGCTTGAAACGTATGAGGGGTTCCTCGATGAGCTCTGCCCTCACGCTGAAGAGTTCATGGTCGATCCCGAGGACATGATCGCACTGCACACAATTATCGGGGAGCTGGAGGCGCGAAGATGAGGTTTATTGGACTCCTGTCAGGGGGAATAGATTCGCCGGTGGCGATGCATCTGATGATGAAAAAGGGACATGAGGGGTACCTCCTCAACATGGACGCAAGGCCCATGTCCGAGGAGGCCGAGTTCGAGAAGGTCAAGAGGACCGCCCGCCAGCTCAGGTCCATACACGGCGACAGGATGAAGCTCTTCTCCGCCCCGCACAACGTCTTCCTGGAGGCGTTCCAGGAGAAGACCAACAGGAAGTACACCTGCCTTCTGTGCAAGAGGGCGATGATAAACCTTGCCGACATCCTGTGCACCAGATGGGACGCGGAGATGATAGTGCTGGGCGACTCCATGGGCCAGGTCGCCTCACAGACCCTGCCCAACCTCGGTGCGGTAAGCAAGGGTATCAAACACCCGATCATGCGCCCGCTTATCGGGCTGGACAAGGTGGAGATCGAGAGGATCGGACGGGAGATCGGAACGTATCAGATCTCCAGCAAGACGACCGTTGGATGTACCGCCGCCCCGAAATATCCGATAGTCCGCGCAGATCCCGATATGCTGGAAAAATGCGCCGGCGAGGCGATGCTGGACGAGCTTATGGAACACGTTTCCGGCAATGTCATCGAGGTGGACCTGCAGGGTTAACTTAATCTACTCCTGATCGGCTTACCCTTCAGGGTGAGTGAGAATGACAGAATATGCCCAGTGCAGACTGTGTGGAGAAGGAGACCTCCTCCCGTTCTACGGGGAGGAGGGGAAGATAGCCTATTTCTGCACCAGCTGCAGGTCCAGGTTCTCCGGTTACAGCAAAGAGGAGGAGATGGACGATGGCTTCTCCTTCGCCGACAGTGCATCCTATTCCCTGGATAAGGTCGAAGAGGTGGAGGAGGAGAAAGAGCCCTCCCTGTTCAAGACGTACAGGGGCCTCTTCAGGGAGAACCCACCCTACAAGGGAGAGGGAAAACAGGGATACGATCCCGAGGACCCGGATAAGGCCAACCTCTACTGGGCTGACATCGAGTGAAGATGCGTCATGATCACGGCTGGAGCGGCTCCGATGGCCGTGCAGGTCTCAAATGATACCCCCCGACCGGTGAGGTCCATGTGGAGGGAGCCCATCCCGATGATCTTGTCGGGGAGGCCCCTGGGGCCAAGTCCGAGCAGAAGCAGATACGACCTGCCATCCTTGAGCGATCGTGCCACCTCCCTGGGGGTGATGCTCTTCCTGTCATCGGGCCTCCGGGTTCCGATTAGCAGCTCACCCAGCTGTGGCGGGAACCCCTTCCTGGGATGATCAAAGGTGATAAAGCGGTTCCTCCGGGCCAGCTTCAGGATCCAATCGCCCCCCTGGCCGATGGACGTCGTCGTTAAAAGCCAGGTTGCTATCTCCTCGGGGGTCCTCATCTCCTTCGAGAACGGGAAGCCGAACACGGCCAGATTGCAGTCAAATGCCTCTGCCACAGGACCTGCCCTCGCCAGGGCCCTCCTGTGGGCCTCGGAGAACCTGACGGGGTCCAGTGAATTGTACAGGCCTATCGTCAATCTCCCGACCGTGGCCTATACCCCCTGAAAAGGAGAAATATCTCCGATGAGCTCTTGATCGACGACTTTGGCTTGAGGATGGAAAACTCCCTGAAATCCACTTTGAACTCCTCCTTCAGTTCATCCACCTCGGTCCCGCTGAACAGCTTCAATACACAGGAACCTCCCGGAACAAGAAGCTCCCTGGCGAGCTTGAGGACGGCCCAGCCCAGGGCGAAGTTCCTGCCCCTGTCGAAGTTCCTGTTGCCCGAGAGGTTGACCGATGCGTCCGAGATCACCGCATTGAACCTGGGAACGACCTGGGTGATCATCTCCGCCAGCTCCGGGTCCTCGATATCCCCCTGTATGAACTTGACCCCATCCATGGACATGCCCACCAGGTCAACTGCAACGACCTCACCCTCTTCCCCCACGATATCCCGGGCGATCTGGCTCCATCCCCCTGGAGCCGCGCCGAGGTCCAGCACACTGTAGCCCTTCCTGATCAATCTGGTCCTCTCGTTGATCTCTCTGAGCTTGTATGCGGCCCTTGACCTGTACCCCTCGGCCTTGGCCTTCCGGTAGTACGGGTCCTTCTTCCTCTGCCTGATCCAATCCTTGCTCAAGTGGTGCCACCTCATATCGGCTTGATAATACCGATCGTGGGTTCGTATATGGCTCCCTCGTCCAGAAGCTCCTGAATGGTCTCCTCGAGTGCGATCTTGTTGATCTTCCCCTCCTCACATTTGGACATGATATCCCGGTAAAGGGCTCCCTTGTCCCCGGATAGGTCGTTGATGATCGCCAGGACACGCTCCTTGACGTCATCGGGCCCCTTTGCAGCAGTTATCACCTCGACAGTATCCTCTGGAATGTCCTCTATGGCCTCGGGTCCCGCCCTTCCATCTGACTCTATCACCCTGGAAAGGGCCCCTTTCACGGCATCCAGGTACATCTCCATCTCCACCATGCCGTACAGCCCCACGCCATCCACCCCGGCTTTCGCGTAGGTAGGCTCGTGGCCCAGCCTGGAGAGCTCCTCAACGGAGGGATCCTCCATCTTCAGGGAGTCCTTCATTGCCCTGAGCCTCTTGATGGTGGTCTCCGCCGTGGATACGATCCACATGTCCCTCTGGGTCATTGTGACCGGAAAGATCATCTCCGGCTTGACGGAAACGTAGAACGCCCCATCGTCCCGAACGAAGGTCCTCACCTTTCCCACAACCCCGACCAGCTCCGGCGCCTCCAGCTTCGCAAGGGCCATCAGGGGCTGAGGCTGGTACTGGCCCGCGAAGAGGTAAAACGTCCCCGTTGGCCCCCTCACCTCGGCCTTGTACATCGGAGATTCATCCGTCCCCGAATTGGTCTTTGACATGAGGTTGCCTATGAAATACAGCCTGTTCACGTGGGCTCCCAGGGGTGTGTAGATGTAGTTGGGCGCATTCTCCTCGAGCCCCCGGTCCTCGTGCCTGGAGCTGTTGAACTCCACTGCGAACATCCTGTGAGCCATTTCCCTTATCCTCGCCATCTAGAATCCCTCCAGGTCAGAGAGTATTTCTCTTGCCTTCCCAACGCAATCCATATCCACCGGGGTGATGCTCGATGGAAGTACTGTTGGGCCAAAATCGTCCCTTATCACGTTCCCCCTCAGCATGAACTCCTTCCCAAGAAGGACCTTGTTCAGGGCCACCATGTCGGACTGGTCCAGGGACTGGAACTTCCGTATGGCGTCGCTGACGGTGAGGCCGAGCAGCTCCTCGGTTATCTCGGTGTTGAGGATCGCAAAGAGAGCCCCTGTGCCGTCGTCCAGCACTATCTTCGCCCTCAGGTCGGCGGTGCCCTCCTGGGCTCCGTGGACGGAACAGCTGCCGTTCATCAATGCCCTGTTGCACAGGGGGCAGCGGAATATCAACCCCGAGCCGTCACGGACCTCTATCACGGTTCCCTCGACCAGAACGTCCGACGCGCCAGCCTCGATCAGCTCCTCTGCCCTCATCTTGGGAGTTGTTACAGGCTCGATATCTATCTCCTCCCTGGTCACCTGGGCCCTGTCGTCGAAATTGATCTGTGGTATCCCCCTCCACTCCTTGACGTATGCTCCCCTGACGGTCACAACCTGATCTATATCCAGGTCGAAGTCGTGCCATGCGGTGAACCTCAGCCTGTGGGTCTCGTCCGCTATGACGCCGTCGAATATCTTCTTCTTGCCTCCTTCCACCTCGATGTTCCTGGCCTCCACCCCAAGGATCTTGCCCACTATCTGCAGGTTTCCCATGCCGGGCCTGACCTCTCGGAGCTTGATCTCCTTCAGCGTGCCGAACCTGGGGAGAGCGTCGGTATCCAGGTCCGATAGTGCCCCCTCCTCCGCCTCCTCGACCTGGGTGAACGACCCAAGGTTCACCTCTACCTCCCCCCTGAACGTCCTGGCGGAGGCCCGGTTGATCTTGTAGGCCTTGCCCTCCTCGAGCGAGTGGCCGTCCCACGATACGAACCTCCGTATCATGGACGCATCCGCAACCAGACCTGAAACGAGCATCTTATCCCCGTTCTGGGTCTTCTGCATCCGCTCGCTGGCCGACAGACACTTGACGACTAGGTCGAATTTGGACCCCTCCCCTTTTATCTCCTTGAGAGTGATGGAGCCAACGGAGCGGAACTGCGTCTCGACCCCGCCGAACTTCCTGATTATCGACCTCTTCGCTTCCTGCATCTCTATACCGTACTGGAGATATCTCTCTATCTCCTTCCTGATCTTATCCTCTTCAACTTCCGGGAGCGCCCCTTTTATCTCCTTGATAATGGGCGCGATCTGTTCTTCATTCAAACTATCACCTACCTCTTGGCAGCAGAACATGGCAATGGCAACGAAGGATTAAAAGGTTCCTTATCAGAGGTCGTCCGGGGTCATGAAACCGGAGGCGGGAGAGGGGGCCTTTGAGGCCGGTGGAGCCGCTGGCGAGGGCGCTGGAGCCGCAGGCTCCGGCATCTGGCCCGGGACCACCATCGGCTGGTCGGAATACGACACGGGGACCGGGGCTGGCCCGGCCGCCTGGACCGGAGCCGCGGCCGATGGAGGTTGGACGACCGGTATGCCCAGCTTCCTCTTGTCCTCGTTGGAGAGGTTCTCGGTATCGATGGACATCTGTATCCTGAGCTCCTTCTTTCTCTGCTGCAGGAAGTAGATCCGGAGGATGCCAATGGGCGTTATCACGACCAGGAACAGGAACGAAAGCGGGATAAGAGGCATCAGGGGGTCGTAGTTGGCCCTCACCCAGACGGCCGTATCAGTGCTCTGATAGCTGTCCCCTCCCGGAGGAGGATACTGGATGGGATTGTAGACCACTATGTAAAAGGTCGTCGTGTCGCAGTCCCTCCAGGCCAGGGTCCACTCCACATCCGTGTCCGTGTAGGTGAGCTTCTTGTGCCTGACGGAGCTGTCCTCCAGCGTCTTGAGGAAACGGTTTAGGCTCTCCTGATCGTCTCCGGGCATATCGCTTGCGAAGTAGTCGCCCGGGTTCTCGTCCTTGAATATGTATACGTAGGCCCAATCGTTCTTGGTGCTCCGTTCGGTGTCGAATTCGACTGAGAAGGTAACGGTGAAAGTATACGGAAGCCCGGCCACCTCCAGCACTGTGATATCGTGTCCTGTCTGGCCGGTTACCGGTATGACCGCGGTTCGCTCGGTCTGGGTCACGTACTCCATCACGGGAAGCGAGTATATGACCAGGGTCGTTATGAACAGGAGTGCCACCACGATGATCGCCATGACCCACCTGCTCTGCCCGGTCTCCACGTCGGCGTGCATCTCCACAAGCTTCATTTTAAGGCTCATATCCGTTTCCATATCTACGCCTCCTTTGAGCGGACCCCCGAACGGTCCTGATTGGGCCGGGGATATTTTAACCCTTCCCAAATCAATCGCTAAAGCTCCCTGA
>JAGLEG010000341.1 GCA_023145185.1 Thermoplasmata archaeon | reverse complement strand
CCTCACCTCCGAGACGTCCAGAATGTACGATGCCACGTCGTTGTCGACCTCGAAAGAGTCCCGGATCGCCAGGAATGATACGGCATCCGACCTCGCTATCTCGTACAGGTCGGAGATCTTCGACGTACCGAGGAGGATCCCATCCTGCGGTATCAGAACCACGTTATCCGGTCTCCCAAGAAGCTCGATCAGATCGTCATCCGGTTCAAGATAGAGTCCCACTTCGATGAAAAGATCGCCCATGCCATCCATATCTCTTGAGTACAGGAACAATCCAGGGTCCATTTTCATCAGGGGGTGGTACGGGAAATATGCCCTGATGTGTCGTTCGTCTATGTCCAGAGGGGTGGATACAACGAAGGTAAGCGGGGAATATATCTCCACGATCCCGGGCCCCGAATCGAGAAAAACATTCAGGTCATCAGGGGAGTGAAGCTGGACGATATAGAGGGCCTCACACTCTCCTTCCGGCAGGAGCGTGTAAACACGGCCCCAGTCAACAGGGTCGAAGATCAACGGTCCGAAACCGATCATTTCCTTCTGGGATCCCGTGCCTGATGAGGAGAGTTCCTCGAGATCGACATCCCACCAATCGATCGAGTATACCTCTTCATCCGCTTCAGCGACAAAAACAGGCAGCAGGGCCAGCACGACGACCATTATCAGCGCCGATCGAAATAAGCCTGGCTCCATAATGGCCGTTATCGATGGACCTATTTATTAACATATTCGTTGATGGTCATGAGAGAGGTGTCATACGAGAGGGGAATCCTGGATGTTCACCTCAACGTCGTGGTGGTGGTCCTCATCCTCATCCTTTGGTTTGAGATCGGGCCTGTCCACCCCCACCTTTTTGTAATAGTAGTACAGGGCGGCCTTCAGTCCGTCCACGGCCAGAAGCGAACAGTGCACCTTGATCTTGGGGAGGCCGCCAAGGCTCTTCATCACATCGTCCCACGTGACCTTCTCGGCTTCCTCCAGTCTCATTCCCTTCACGACCTCGGTCAGCATCGACGTCGTTGCTATGGCAGAGGCACATCCGAAGGTCCTGAACCTGATATCCTCGATCCTGTCATCCTTCACGTTGATGGATATCTCCATCATGTCCCCGCAGACGGGGTTTCCCACCTGTCCGATCGCATCTGCTCCCTCGAGCGTCCCGGCGTTCCTGGGATTCTTGAAATGCTCAAGGACCATGTCGTTGTATTCCAATCTATCCATTATGCTCCATCCTCCTTATTGTAGAGGGGCGACATGGCCCTTAGATCGGAGACGATCCCGGGCATCACATCGATCAGGTGGTCAACCTCCTCTTTCGTATTGAGCGGGTTTAAGGTTATCTGCATCGATCCGTGGGCTTTCTCGTGGGGGAGCCCCATGGAAAGAAGCGTATGGGACGCTTCCAGGTTCTTCGAGGAACACGCCGATCCGGTTCCAACCGCGACCCCGTTCATGTCCAGAAGCATCAACATGGATTCCCCCTCTATGTAATCGAACCTGATGTTGAAGTTGTTCGGCAGCCTATGTGTCGGGTGGCCGTTAAGGTGGCTGCCCTCTATCTGAAGCAGGCCACTCGAAAGGCGGCCCCGCAGTTCAAGTAGATGATCCCTCACCTCCCCCATCCGCTCCCTGCATATCCTCGCTGCTGCCCCCATTCCCACGATCCCGGCAACGTTCTCGCTTCCGCTTCGCAGTCCCCTCTCGTGTCCGCCTCCTCTGAGGACCGGGGTCATCTTGACCCCACGTCTCACGTACAATGCCCCAACACCCTTGGGACCCAGAAGGTCGTTCGAGGAGAGGGTGGCGAGATCTACACCCATCCGGGCCACATCTATCGGCTCCTGAAATGCGGCCATTGTGAGGTCCATATGGAGAAGGGAGCCACTTCTGTGGGCCAATTCCACCAGCTCCTTCAAGGGTTGGATCGAGCCAACCTCCGAACTGGCATAGGGTATCGATATCAGTGCGGTATTATCCCCTATCACCCTGTCCGCCCTCTCCACATCTATCACGCCGCGGCTGTCCACCTCGAGGTCGATCACCTCGTATCCTGAATTTGCAAGTGCGGACGCGATCGCCCTGACCGACCGATGATCCACTGCCGATGTAGCTACCCTTTTTCTCTCTTTTTCGGTATGAGGCAGGCTTCCTCTCAGGGCGAGATTTATTGATTCTGTGGCCCCGGAGGTAAATATGATCTCCTCGGGCATGGCGTTGATCAGTTTACCGATCTCCTCCCTCGCCCTCTCCATACCCCTCTTCGGAGCCGATCCCCAACTGTGAATGGAGGCGGGATTGCCGAAGTCGTCCCTCATGTACTGGACGATCGCGTCGATCACCTCCGGCCTCGTGGGCATCGCCGAGCTAGCATCAAAATACACCATGATCACACCATCAGCTTAGGGACTATCCTGTCACTATTTCAAAGATAATGGATCGAACTATATTAATTTGTCACCATACATCGCAGGGGAGCTTCTCACAGGTCCTTTTTCGTCTGGAAATACTGCTCGATGATCTTCTTCTGTCCCCTCCTCAATGTCTCGGATACCGAGGCGGTGGAGATCGAGAAGATCCTGGCAAGCTCCCTTATGCCGATCCTCTTGGGAAAATCGTAGTATCCCCTCTCGAGGGCCGTCTTTATTATCGACTCCTGTCGCTGTGTGAGGGACTCCTTATCATCCACGGGGGCGATCATTACAAGCTTGGTCTCGACACCGTTCTCCTCCAGGCCCTCGACAAGCTGCTGCAGCTGCCTTTTCTCGTCCATCACCAGCTTCCATTCCACCCAGCCGTCCGAATCCGACGTGGCCGAGATCAAAAAGCACTTGGAATCCACAACGGCCCTGCATCCCCAGCAGTCCTTTGTCCCAACGATCAGGATCACCCGGGCCTGATCTATCTTGGTGGATTTCACGAAATCCACACCGTCCAGTTTGCCGATGGTGCCCGTCAGAACATCGATGGTGGTACCGTTGAGCCTAACCTCAACGAGGTCCTGCACACCATCTTCACCCAGAGGTATCGTGTCAAGGACATTCACCGAGATCGGAAGTTGTCTCATGACCTTCCCGATCCAGCTTTTTTGAAGGTTCACCGAAAGGACAGCCTCGTACAGGTAACCACCATTTTCCTTCAGATTGCACATAGTATAAGTAATTGCCCTCAAAGGGCCATGAGATCGGTGAAAGGTCCAGTGGATAGATAACCCCAAAGTCCCAGGGAG
>JAGLEG010000340.1 GCA_023145185.1 Thermoplasmata archaeon | reverse complement strand
ATTCATCCTCGGAGTACACCGTTCCGTTTCCGTCCCTGGGCCTGGCATAACCCCAGGGTGCGACGTTCTCCACGGAGACCATTACACGCTTCTCGACCGATACGGTACCATCGCTGCATCTGACGAGAACGGGATATACGTCAGGTTCCACGTAAGTGTGTAGGGGGATATCCGGGCCTATCCCGATATCCACGGACCCATCCTCCCATGATATCTCCCAGGAGATATTGACAAGGTCCGACGGTGTGTCCAGAAATACTTTTTCACCCAGCAGGAACTCCGAATCCATCACCACCTGGAGGTCCTCGACATCGATCCGGGGGTCCAGGTTCTCCACCAGGACCGGTATGGGATAGATATCCGCACAGGTACCGGACATTGTGACCAGCCTGCACCTGATATACTTCAAACCCTCCTCATGAAAGGTCACGTTAATGCTGCCGACATTCGTGGTCCGGTCCCAGATGTTATCGCCGTCCAGATCCCAGAGGTATTCCGTGATCTCCCCTTCACCGTCGACCACAATGGTGATGGGGGCATCCTCCAGGGGAGTATCATCTGATACCGCCCACCCCGAGATCTCGGGGGGTTGGTCAACAGGGTGATCTACCACAATAAGCTGATCGAGGGATGGGGCATCCATCAACTGGATCACGCCGTCAGGCCACCACACCTCCAGGCTGTCGATGGTGGTTACATCTCCCAGGCCGAAGTGGACCACGTCACCCTGCTGATGGGCGTGGCCAGTACCGGCCCTTACCTCCCGGATCATGATCCGATCCTCTCCATCGGATACATACCTGAGAACAACCCTCCCGCCGATCCCGTTCAGGTTCTTTCCTGCACCATTTAACCTCACCGAAAGCCAGCTGTTCGATCCGCTTTCCTGGTTCTCGTAGAGCCTCATCCGATATCCGGTCCACGCGGAGCCATCCCACGTATCCGCACCTCCCGTAATGAGGTCCAGATCGCCATCGTTGTCGTAATCAAGGAAAAGGTTTGCATACGTATCCGAGCCCTTGATGCCCAGTGCATCCGTCACATCCTCGAATTCGGTCCCATCAGGCCTTCCCTCCACCGTTGATCTCCCTCTATTATGGTACAGATGGGGGGTGGTGTAGGGGAGGTTGTTGTAGACCTGGGGAATGAAAATATCCTGCCAGCCATCATTATCATAATCTCCGATGGTAACACCCGAGAACGTCTGGTCACCCTGGTAAACACCCTGTTCTCCAATGGGCCATATCGAGATCCCAGATCCATGTCTGTAGTCGGTAAATGAATATTCAGGGGCCCCATCGTTGATGTATATCTTGGCATCATCGCAGACATATCCCCTGATATCATACCAGCTACCGATATAACCCACATATTTATGAACGAAGTCCGAGGTGAAAATATCCAGGTTGCCGTCGTTGTTCAGATCGGCCCAGGCCGAGCCTATAGTATGGCCGTACATTGGCCCCCACCAGTATTGGCCATATTCACTGCCTGCTGTAGCATCGTAGTATAATTCCGTATCGTAAAGGCCGGAACAGTTTCGAAGCACGCCCTCCTCGGCGAAGGTCCCATCCTGCTGGTTGACGAAAAGGTGGTTCTCACGTATCCTGTAATGGGATACGTAGAGGTCCTGCCAGCCATCGTTGTTGAAGTCTCCCCATGTTGAGCCCCTGCTGTAGAAATTCTCGGATGTGGGCCTCATGCCAACAGCTGCTGTTACATCCGAGAAATGCGAACCATCATTTCTCAGGAGAAAATCCTCAAAATAGATCGGATCGCCGTCGTTGTAATCCTCTCCACACTCCACGTAGAGATCGAGGTCGCCGTCCCTGTCGTGATCCGCCCACGACGCCCCCATGGTTATCCTCAGGTTTTCCCAGGCCCCCAGAAGTTCGGAGGACGCATCCTCCAGATAGTAATCGGGGGCGCCCCGATTCCTCCATATCCTATCGTTGGTCCCTTTGTTACAACCCTGGAACAGGTCCAGATCGCCATCTCCATCCATGTCTGCCCAGACGCCGTTCCTGGCCCCTGATGTGGCGTTCCTGAAGACATCTGCCCTCAGAACATAGTTATGGTCCGGAGGGCCGCTGTTCACGTACAACCTGTATCCATTGACAAGCAGGTCCACATGGCCGTCACCGTTCCAGTCCGATGCTGAAA
Source organism: Thermoplasmata archaeon (assembly GCA_023145185.1). Classification (GTDB taxonomy): domain Archaea; phylum Thermoplasmatota; class Penumbrarchaeia; order Penumbrarchaeales; family Penumbrarchaeaceae; genus JAGLEG01. Next base: position 1,971 of record JAGLEG010000340.1, on the reverse strand, counting down.
TGAAGTTCGGTCTGCCCAGATCGTCGAACCTGTCCTCCGCCACCTCTTGAAAACCGGAGAAGAACAGTTCGCCATCGATGAGAGGCTCAAATATTACAAGAAACGACGTAGAGAGCAGAATGACGGCCAAAAGGACACAATATCTCACGCCAACCACCTACCATGCGAATGGTCACAGTGTAAAAATAATGTTCTAATCGTTGATATTGCCCTCGTAGCCGCAGTGGGGGCACATCAGCTCGATATCCTCGCCCCGGTCCAGCGACCTCTTGGATACCCTCATCCTGAAGGTCTCGGTACACGTGGGGCACTCCAGTACCACCCCAACCTTCCTTACCGTGGGGGATGGCCTCCCTTTTGGCCTATCCTCCCTCCTCTTCCGGGAATGATGAGAGGCGGTCCAGGGCTTTGGCGGCTCGCCCGTACCGGCTCTTGAGGGCCCTTCCTCACAGGTCCGATCTGTTCCTGAGATTATGGGGACGAGGTCCACCTCCTCCGCCTGAACCGTTCTGGATGTTCCGTTCCAGTACTGCTCTCTTTCCCTGCAGTCGATACCTGCCCTCTCCAGCTTCCTCTCCAACCTTCGTTTCCTGCTCATTCCCATGAAGGTGATCGCTGCCAGAACTATCAATAGCACGAGGAGGATCGGCAGGATGATCCTCAGATAATCGGATATTGGCAACCCCTCGGTCCGTGAACCATCCATTGGTTCAGATATGATGAACTTGACGGAATCCGTCGCGGACAGCCCCTTTCCATCCTCCACCGTCAGCTCGATCCTGAGCTCGCCCGTCCGGGGCGGGTCCCAGGCGATGGTAACCCCGGTCTTCGTGCTGCCGTCGGGCAGGGACCAGGAGTAGTTCAGGCTGTCCCCGTCGGGGTCGTATGAATCTGCTCCCGTCAATGTTATGGTCTCCCCGATGGTCCTGAGGCTGCTCCCCTCCACATCGATCATGGCAACGGGAGCCGAATTCTCCTCATCGGTGGGCTGGAAGTTGAAAGGGTCCACAGCCCTTCTCTCGTTACCCGAGGTGTCCACTGCCGTTACCACCAGCCAGTGCGTGGCAAAGGGTTCCAGGCCCGTCAGGAGAAAGGTGGTAAGATCACGGCTGTCGATCACGGAATATGGAGATAGGCCCGCAACACTGGCAAAATATCCAGATTCAAGATATATATTGTAGTGATCGAAATCCACGGCTGCGGAAGGGTACCAACCCACACTCACCTCCCCTTCATCCACCAGTGATACCCGCAATCCCTCTATCGACGCTGGTGGGTCCGTATCCGGCCTCTCTACCTCCGTTCCAATTACCATTACATCATCTATGAACCACCCAACTCCCCTCCCATCCTCATCGCTCGAGCCGAGAAAACGTAACTTGACGTAATTTCCCAGATATCCTTCAAGGTCGAACCTGACCATGGTCCAATCCACGCTGCCCGAGAACGAATCGTCCTCTGCCCCTCCCAGCATGTTGATATCGTAACCTATCCCGGGTGTAATGACATCCCATGTGGTCCCCTGAAGGGCCAGTACCCTTCCACCACAGCTCCCCTCGGGGCCATTGAAATCATAGGAGTGGTAGATTAACAGCTCCGCGGACCTCATCTCCTGAAGGTCGATCCAATCGCTCTCCAGAATGGATTCACCTCTCCCCTCGAATCCAGGTTCACCATTCCATCCCTCACTCCCACCCAACCAGAAGACCGAATTCCCCGAGGGGGTCGGTGGGTCCCGGGACAGGTCATGCACGCTCCACCCAACATCTCCGGTGTGGTTGGTGGACCATCCATACATGGAATCCACATCCTCCAGGAACACCGCTTCCCTTGACCAGATCGAACCGCTTTCCTCATCCAGCAGGTCCCCGGCGACGACCAATGAGACCGCTACCGAGTAATTTCCCTCCAAAGAGGGCGTGAAGATCACCTCATGTGCCTCTATCTCCTCCCCGTCCAGGGTTACGATAC
>JAGLEG010000034.1 GCA_023145185.1 Thermoplasmata archaeon | reverse complement strand
GGTCCAGAAGAACCTCAATCCGGACCTGACGATCGAGGGGATCCTCATGACCATGTACGATCAGAGGACCAACCTCTCCAAGCAGGTGGTAGGCGAGGTGAAGAACTACTTCGGAGACAAGGTCTACAAGACGATAATCCCGAGGAACGTGAGGCTGGGAGAGGCACCTTCCTTCGGAAAACCGGTGATCTTGTACTCGCCAGAATGTACCGGAGCTCAGGCGTACATGGACCTGGCGAGAGAAGTGGTGACCCATGTCTAAACCCGCTCTGGGAAAAGGGATCAGGGATCTTCTGCCGAAGAAGATGGTATCCTCCGTCAATACGGAAAAGGAGGATGTCACCAAGGCCAGTGAGGAGCTCAAGGTCAGCAGAGAGCGCTTCTCCGCTCAGGGATACGATGTATCGATCCTGGATGATCTCAAGGGTCAGGGTGATGATCAGATCCTGAAAGGCATGGAAGCCTATAGAGATGCCATCAAGCAGCTCACCTCCGCTCAGACCGTTATCAGATCCATAGAGGGATATGGATATGTGGATGAGATCGCCGCATTAATGGGGCGCATCAGGGACCCTTCACAGGCCAATGAGGTCGTTAAAGAGGTCGAGGAGCTGAAGGAGAGGGCATTCTCCGAGCACAACCTGAAGAACGTCAAGAAGGAGCCCAGGATAGAGGTGCCAGAGGATGATACGACCATCCCTCCCGAGGTGCCTGTCGAACCGCAGGAAGAAGAGGGGGCATTGCCTGATACCCTGGATTTTAATGCGGACGAGCTGGACGGCCTCCTGGACGATCTGGACGGAGCGTTTCCAGGCGACCTTTCGGCGGATGAACCGGTGGAGGAGCCGGCCGCACGTGAGGGTGAGGCCGTTGGCAGCGCGATGATCGAGAAGATAACGAAATGGTCGGAGGAGGGATACTCCGTCGATCACCTCATGGCCGCGGCACAGGGAGATCAGGAGAAGGCCTCTGCTGATGTTGCAATATTCGAGAAGGGCCTATCCGCACTGTCAGGACTCAGGGAGAGGTTCGATAAACTTGACAGGGCGAGAAATGAGGAGCAGGCCAGACAGATCGAGGGGATGTTCCTTTCCCCCCACAGGTTCGAGGAGATCTCCAGAGGGATCGATGAACTGGAGTCGGCAGGTGGAGAAGGGGACTTGAACCTGCTCGACCTGGCCAAGGAAGCCTACAGGAAGGGGGACCTCGAGATCGCCCTTGAACGGTTCCATGAGGTCCTGGAACAGGACCCCTCCAACGCCAAGGCGAAGTTCATGATAAGACGGATATCGCAGAAGATGTGATGTCCAGGCCCCATGTTTCCATTTTTACAGGAAATATTAATTAATATAGAGCATTTGCGAGGAATATGGGCCGCCTCTCTCCGATACAGGGTCGGATAAGGGAACTCGCCATCGAGAAGGACATCGTGATACTGGCGCACAACTACCAGATCCCCGAGGTTCAGGATATCGCCGATATTGTGGGGGATTCCCTGATCCTCGCGATGAAGGCGACCAGGGCGCCCCAGTCCACCATCCTTTTCTGTGGGGTTGATTTCATGGCCGAGTCCGCGAAGGCCCTCAGCCCGGAAAAGAGGGTGATCCATCCCGTTCCCGGTTCCAGATGTCCCATGGCACACATGGTCGACGGAGAGAGCCTCAGGGAGTTTCGGAAGGGCCATCCCGGAGTTCCGGTGGTTGCTTATGTCAATACAACCGCCGAGACCAAGGCGGAGGTGGACATCTGCTGCACCTCGGCAAATGCGGTGAAGGTTGTGGCATCACTGGAAAGCGAGAAGGTGATCTTTGTCCCGGATTCGAACCTGGGCCAGTACGTGCAGTCGCAGCTGCCGGAGAAGGAGATCATCCTCTGGCCCGGGTACTGTCACGTTCACAACGATATCACCGTGGAACAGATAGTCGGGAAGAAGGATGAACATCCGGAGGCGCTGGTCCTGGTCCACCCCGAGTGCACCCCGGCCGTGATAAACGTGGCCGACAAGGTCGCCTCCACGGAGGGGATGATACGGTATGCGAGGGAGTCCCCTGCGGGGGAGTTCATCATAGGGACCGAGGAGGGCCTGGTGTACCGCATGAGAAAGGATATCCCGGACAAGGTGTTCATACCTCTGGAGACAGCGGTCTGCCCCAATATGAAGAAGATCGGCATCGAGGACGTATTGATGGCGCTCGAGAAGATGGGCCCAACTGTTGAGCTCGATGAGGATATCATCGAGAGGAACCGTCCCCCATTGGAGAGAATGTTATCTCTTGGATAATCACATTTTTTTATGTATCTCTCAACATATTTTCAATCATACAATATCCAGTAAACTTAGTGGAACTTTTATATAACATGATATAACCTTATTATCTCAGGGCCGATGTGCCCGAAAAAGAATGGGAAGGATAAATATGAGGTTGAGAATTTTAAAGATAACTATGATAGCGGTGATATTCGTATTGGCCGCATTTACACCGCTCCTGTTAATGCAGGACGCGGAGGGAATGGAAACGAGAGCACCTAACCTTGTGGGAGGACATATATCCTCTGATGATGAATGGGACTATCATCTACTGACCAACGTGGTGATAGACCCTGATGTGACGATCACCGTGCCTGCAGGAGGCCAGATCTGGTTGCCTGAGGATAGTTTCTTCTATGTGGAGGGAACCTTGATAGTCAATGGTGTCGTGAGAAATGAGGTGGAGTTCGCCTTATCGGGTATTTCAGGCACTTATGATGGAATAGTGGTCAATACTACCGGGAATGTGATCATCAGGAATGCAACTATAGTGGATGCGCATCAGGGTGTTGTGCTGGGAGGCATGCCGTCCCTCATCGAGAACACGGAGATACATAGCGGAGATGAGGGTATTGCGGTTACCAGCTCGGGAAACAGGATCGAGAGCTGCTTTATACACCATCAGAACATCGCCGGCATTCAGTTCAGAACATCCACAGGGCCGAATTACATCAACAAGACCGAGATAGATCGGATCGACGGTGTGGGCCTGGGATTGGATACAACAACGGGGGTCTACACACAGAACCTCGATGTCGGTGATACGGACCCTGGAGTAGCGGTAGATGATTGTTCGGATATAAATTTTATAAAGAGCAACATAGCACTCTCCGTTGAAACCATGTTCACGACTGGAATTTACCTGAGGGGTGACACCTACGATGTGTACTTCAACGGCTTGACCATAAATAATTTCCATCTGGGCGTCTATTTTGGCACCAACCATGGATCTAATGTATTATTCGATAATGCGCTGATCGGACCTGATGTGATAGCGGGAGTCTACATGGAGACAGACAATGTGATGGATGCTGTCTTCCTGGACAGCTCCATAGATGTAAGTAGTGAGGCCGTGGCGTTAGATGGCCAGGACGGCCAGACACATATTAATCTGATCAATACATCGATAGATGGCGGTTCGGTGGTTATCGCTGAAGGTGGCTGGGTGAACATGAGCTGGCTTCTCGACCTGAATGTAATTGACGGAAATGGTGATCCTGTTGACTTCAATCTGAAGGTGAAGAACGGGTCCGAGATCCTTCTTGAAAACGACTACCCCTTGGGAACGGCCCTGGATATACCGATCCTGTCGGTGATGTGGGGAAAAGGTGTCGATAATGGGACCAAGGTAATGATAGATCTGGAGATCACATCGAACGATGATAGCGGTACGTATCGCTGTACATGTACGAGATGGTTCTTCATGAACGAGAAGTGGATAATGACGATGGACCTGTGGCCCACCAACGACCTTTCAGCCGTTTTAGAGGTTGA